>JBAXRR010000011.1:0-29177 GCA_037131125.1 bacterium | reverse complement strand
AACTAATATATTAGGATGTGAACTTGTAATTATAGAAAAACAGTAAAAACAAAAGGTTATGAATATTAAATATGAAATTATTCCAATATTTCTATAAACATATTTTAAAAATACAGTTTCTAATTTCAAAATGACAAAATATTTATTTAACTGATAAATTCTACAACAAATTAGAAAAAATAAACTAACAATTGTGACAAATAATTAGCTCATAGCAATTAGTCTTATAGTTCACTGATGAATTATGCCTGTTCATTAGGTAGTTTCAAATGTAAGTTGACAGAAAAAAACATATAAACATATAATCACATTACTTTCAGTCAACAAACTGTCCAAGACTACTTATTATAATCTAAATATAATGATAGATCTCACCTCTTATCTCGGGATTCCGATAGAATATGATAATCGCAAAGATAAACTAATATTAGATGAGAATATCAACGTATGCAATATTGAAATTACTAATACTGAAGAGGTAAGACCAACTCTTCTTAATAAAACAATTAAGTATCCAGACTATGTTTACACAGAATATAGAAAATTATACAAGAAAACTGATCAAGATAAGTTAGCAAAGTATGGACTTAAACATAATCTCATTGTTATCCCTCCAAATTTACTAGGAATTGAATTTGCAAAGACTCACTGTTACACACATCCACATGAAGATAAACCAAAAGCATCTTGTGTACTTGAATGTGTATACGGAGTTATGACAGTTGTTATGCAAAGTAGAAAACCAAAAGAGTTTAACAAAGATCCTTATGAAATATTTGAAGTTGGTTTAGTGAAAGCTAAGAGAGGAGAGAAAGTAGTAGTCCCATGTGGATATGACTTCACAATAGTAAATACAAGAAGTCAGGTTTCAGTTATATCAAAAATATATATGCATGACTTTAGATTAGACTATAGAACTATTCAAAGAGAGCAAGGTCTTGCTTACTATGTAATTAGAAAGAATGCTAGACAAGAGAATGTAATAAATCCTAAATACAAAGACGTTCCTAAACTTAAAAAGATAAAAGCTCATGATGTCATGAAAGCATATAAGTTAGATGCAAGGACATCTCTATATAGCCAAGTACTAAAAAATCCTGAAAAGTTCGTAAAACTAATGGAGATTTGTCTTCCAATAAAATAGTATTTATTATTGTAAGCATTTTACTAAGTAACATACTCTGTATTACAATCATTCTGTATTCATTTACTTTTTATATCTCCACATATGTTGGATATTAAGTATATCCGTGAAAACGCAGAAGCAGTAAAGAAAAATGTAATTGAGCGTGGAGTGGATTCCTCTAAAGCAGACACGGATTTACTATTAAAAATAGATTCTGAGAAGAATGCTCTTAATAAACAGATAGATGATAAAAGAGCGAGGAGAAATGAGCTTGCAAATGAATTTAAGAAAAATAATACAAAACCAAGTCCAGAACTAATAGAAGAAGGTAAAAAACTTAAAGAAGAAATTGCTTCACTTGAAAAGGAAGTTGAAGAGAAAAATGCAAAATGGAAAGAACTAATGCTTTGGTTTCCAAATCTAAGTAGTGAAGAAATGCCAGATGGAAAAACAAGTGAAGATAATGTAGAAGTTAAAGCATGGAGACCAGATACGGGATACCTATCTCAAGATAAGCTCGGAAAAGGTGAATTTTCAGCTCAGTTTATGCCAACTAAAGTTCTACACAGTAAAGATGAATTTGAACCAAAAGAACATCTAGAATTAGGAACTAATCTTGGAATTATTGATGTAGAACAAAGTGCAAAAGTATCTGGAAGTAGATTTTGTTATCTACTTGGAGATGCAGTAAGACTTCAACTTGCTCTTCAGTTCATGATGTCTAACAAACTTATGGGAGAAGGTTTTACTCCAGTGATTCCTCCCCTTCTAGTTAAAGAAGATGCGCTCTATGGAAGTAGTCACTTTCCAGGAGATGCTGATCAAGTGTATTCAATAAATAATGATAAAGTTGAAGATAACAACAAGCTATATTTAGTTGGATCTTCTGAACCAGCAAACTTTGCATACCTTATGGGAAGAACATTAGAAGAAGAAAAACTTCCATTTAAGATGTTTGCAACAACTGCATGTTTTAGATCTGAAGTTGGAAGCTGGGGTAAGGATGTAAAAGGAATTAAAAGAGTCCATCAGTTCGATAAACTTGAAATGGATTTAGTATGTAGTGAAGAAGATTCAAAGAAGATGCATGAATATCTCCTATCTCTTAATGAATGGTTACTTCAAGAATTAAAACTTCCATACCATATTATTAACATGTGTAAAGGAGATGCTGGTTACTATGCAACATATAAGAAATATGACATTGAAGTATGGCTTCCAGGTCAAAAGAAATATATTGAGGTAGGATCAAACACTAACGCAATAGATTACCAAGCAAGAAGATACAATACAACATACAAAACAAAAGATGGACAGAGAAAGTTTGTTCACAATGTAAACGATACAGGTATTCCTTTTGGACGTATGCTTATATGTATTCTTGAAAACTACCAACAGAAAGATGTATCTATATTAGTTCCAGAAGTACTCAGAAGTTTTGTTGGAAAAGATGTAATATCTAAATAGATAAATGAAACTGCCTAAAGATATTTCAAAAAAGAAAAGAATTGGGATTACACTAATCCTAGTTTTTCTTGTAATCCTTCTAGTTCTTGGTGGTGGATTGTTCTGGTGGCAAAAAGGAACGTATTTGCCAAATGAGAAAGCGATAAGTACAATAAACTCTTCTATTATTATTGATAATCAGCCTCAATATATTCAACTAACAAATTCAAAATTTTCATCTTATCCACAAACCGGAATAATATTTTATCCAGGTGCAAGAATAGACCCGAGTGCATATGAAACACTTCTTTCAAAACTTCCAGAGACATCCAATACGAAAGTTTTTATTGCTAAGTTTCCATTAAATCTTGCAATACTAGGATTAAATTCAGCTGACGAAATAATTAAAGATAATACAGATATATCTAGTTGGTATATTGCAGGTCACTCACTTGGAGGCGCCATGATAAGTGAATACTTAAAAGGTACTAAATATGAAAGTAAAATACTAGGAGTAATATATATGGGAGCATATCCAAATGATAATTATCTTCTAGATAAGAAATATAAAATACTTTCTTTGTATGGTTCAGAAGATAAGTTAGCAACACCTGAAAAGATAAATGATTCTAAAACAAAGCTTCCCTCCTCTTCTCTATTCATACAGCTTCCTTCAAACCACTCTCAATTTGGAGATTATGGGCACCAAGAAGGAGATGGAAATCAAATACAAGATACTGATAGTATACATGTAAGAATAATAGAGATAATAAGGGAATTCATAGGACAACCAATTTCGTTCCTTTCTTAACTTCTTAGAATTCATCTATATAGTATTTATTTTCTTTGAAAGAATTATCTCCACTTTTAAACCAGGCATATATTTCATCTTCATCGTAGTATTTTGGAGTTGCTGTTTTAAACTCTGCCTCGCTTAACCAGTGATGCTCTCCTCCTTTAGCATTTACTAGTTCTCCAGATACGTTTGTTACTCCTACTACAAAAAATAGTTTATCTTCGAGTATTTCACCAGACTTTGAATAAACCATGTCATGGAAAGTAAATTTAAGTTCATATTTACCATGAAGTGAGGTTTCCTCCATTAGTTCTCTTTCAGCTGCCTCTTCTATTGTTTCTCCAAATCTTATCTTTCCAGTTATAAATCCTTTGTATCCATAAAATGGTTCTTTAAGTCTAGTACCAATTAATATTTCAATTCCATTCATTGCTTCTCTTGTAGCAATTAACAATACAGATACCTTAGGTTGTTTTTCAATCTTTGCCTTATCTGTATCCATAAGGTTTGCAAATTCTTTTCCTTTTGTAGTTAATGAATACTTAGTATTTTCTTTTTGGATAAGATTTAAATCACTAAGACACCTTAAGTGATACGAAAACTGATCAGTTGGAATCTTTCCAATATTCATTTCCTTAAACCTAGAATTAGGTGCAAAAAGTAAATGCTTTAATATTTGCATTTGTATCTCATTTAATTCATTCATTTTAAAATAGATAATATATATTTATGGGGATACTACTAGAATATTCTAGGATTATCTAGTGAAACGAATTTAAGTAAAATAGAGTTTTCTCTTGTGTATGGAACACTATGAATTGTTTGGATAAGATATATTAAGTGGGATTCTAGAAGAATTGAAGTCGATGATCTAGTGAAATTGATTTAAGTAGATTAAATGAGTTTGTTTCTAATCTTTTCGTAAAGGGTCACAATTCTTATATAGAATATCTCCGAGGATTCTTTGGTAGTTTTAATTGAAAAGTTCCTTTCAACTTCCATATCACCATTAAAGATATTAAATTTGTTTAATTCACTTAGTAGTAGATGATCTTCTTTGGATATATCAGACAAGCTTAAATCCTTAACTAATTGTGTGAGATCCTTTTTATGTTCTGGGTAATTGTTTGTTCTTAATGCAATTAGTGCTTTTAATATTTTCTCAATTGCAAGTTTGCCAAAACAAATGTGTGAGTAGTTATATTTATTTACTCCACTTAATACCTTAAATGTATCAAAATCTAATTCAGATTCATCTATTTGAAATTTTGTATATTTATCTCTACTAGTATTATCTCCATAATCTTTTTTAAATAAATGAGAGTTGCTTTTGATTTTCACTCCTTCTTTTAGTACTTGTCCTCCTAGTGGATGCCATTTCCCAAAATCATTCTTTCCTATGAGGTGAGGTTCAATATATGAGGAAACCTTTTCTTTAAGTTTAGATGCTTTATTACTCATTTGTGATAGTTTCTTATCTGAATACTCATTTGAAACCAAACACACATCTATATCACTCTCTTTATGGTGATCTCCTCTTAATCTGGATCCAAAAAAGTAAACATCCTCATATGGAAAGTTATTATTATCTAATACCTCTAAATATTTTTTAATTAATTTTATTGCAGTACTTTGTTGCATATCTTTTCATATAACTGAAGAATTTGATCGTATTTAATTTCAGTATATTCTTTCGTGGCCTTGTTATGCAACTTTTCTTTAATATCTGGATATCTAGCTTCTATGTTATATTTCCCAATTGTTTTTAGTAATTTTATATCTGTTTCTGAAAAAATAGTGACTTTCGATAACTCTACTAGTTTGTTTAGGTCATGTGTGTAGGGTGGAATATTTTTTGTTTCAGATATAACTAATGCTTTTAATACTTTCTCTATTACAAGGTGTCCGAAGAAGAGACATGGATAGTACCTCTTGTGCCTATATAGCCACTTAAAATTATCCAGATCTGTTTTTGAACCTTCTATCCAATAGTTGATTATTTCTCTTTGTTTCATTCAAGGATAATACTCTTTGATGTGTTAGAGGCAGATGAAAATTAAATCAGAATATTGCCATTATTACCGTATTTGTTATTATCTTTTCAAAATATTACACTTTGGTAATAATATTAAGAGTTAATAATATGTTAGTAAACGAAACAACTTTTAAAGAGGGCTTAACTGAGAATATTAACGTTCAAAGTTTAACAGGATCTAATAGAGAACTAACAAATCAGTCAGGGAGTGAAAGTGGTGTAAAAGTTGAAACCCCAAAACCTTTATCCGAAGATGAAACTAAATCTTTAAGACAAACAGCAAATTTAAAAAAAAGAGAATATGAAGCTACAGACGAACGTGTGTATATTAATTCAATTAGGAATGGCCAAGGTACTAGTAGTGAACAAGATGTGGATACGCCAACATCCTTAATGGTTGAAAGAGTCAGCCTTCCCGATGAGATAGGAAAAAGATTTGATGCACATGGTATTACAAAAGGTGACCAATTAATGAGTTTAATACATCTTCTCAATAATGGGATCGATACATCTAGACCTTTTCATTCAATGCCACTTAGGGATAAAAAAATTGAAGACGATTCATATACTGCATCTGGATCTGCTGGTCCTTATGATACTGGAGGCTTCATTATATTAGGAAGTCCAGTAAAATCAGGACAGGATTCTAGTATGAGCAGTGGTGGAATAAAAGGAGTATTAGTGAATAGAGAGTGGAATGGAGCAATCCCAAGACTTAAAGAAGCGTATCCTAATGTAAGATTTATTAGAGCAGATGAAATGCAAGTAGAACTTGGTAAATGGGTAAATGAAGTAGATAAAGAAGAATTGGGAGAAAAATAAACTTCCCCTTGCCTATTCTCTTTCAAGAATATATGGGAGGAAGTTATTTGATAGTTTCCAAATATAAGGTTAGATTCCCTTAATAGATTTAACAAATGTTTCGATTTCAGTTAGATCTTGTGATCCTAGATAACTTTCGCTTAACACATTTGGTTTGGTATCTGAATTTAAACTATCTCCATTGTTTATCATGGTGTGTAGTTGAACATCTACAATATATTTTGTGTTATTTACTACAAAGTAGAGAGCTGTTGCACCATTAGAATTGTTAATATTTTCAGATTTATTAAAATATACGATTGATTGTGGTGAGAATATTGAACAAGGACTAGTAATAACTTCATCTGCACTACAAGCTCCATTTACAGAGTAACTTAAAGCTTTTTGAATGCTTCCGCTTACATTTTTAGAGTATATAGATAATCCTCCTGCTGCTACCCACTGTGGATAGAAATAATCTGAATATGAATTTCCAGAGAAAGGATTATTTAAGTTTGTATATTTAATAATGTTGATCGTGTATTTTGAATTTGAAATTGATACCACTGGAGTATTTATACTTGTTGGAGGTTGATCGATTGCAATTTGTGGTTGATCTACAAGTGTTAATTTATCACTTTCTGTTACTAAACTTTTTGTATCTGGTAAGTTAAATGTTAGTCCAATTTTTCGTGATACATATGAATTTGAACTTGTAGACGTACTTGTTTTGAAATCTGTTTGTGATGTTTTTGCCTGAATAGATGATGAGCTAGAAGACAGACTTGTTGCACTTTGTGAAATCTCACTTACTGATTCACTCGAACTAATCGAAGAAGATGAAGTGACTATTGGCGTATTTGTTGCTGCATTACTTTGTGAGGTTTTGTAATACTGTCCTATGAATAGTCCAGTTACAATGGAAATTACTATTATTCCTACCAATATTGGCTTATTACTTTGTTTTAAGCTTTGCTTTGCGATAGGTTCTTTTGTAATAGGTTTATTCTCCTCTATTACGTTTGTACTTCTCCATGTGTTTGCTACATTGTCCATGATATTTATATGTTTATAATCTATATACCATGGATAACAGGGTTAATGAGATTTAGTAACAAAAATAAACTTCCCCTTGCCTATTCCCTTTCGAGAATATATGGGAGGAAGTTATTAGCTTAACTTGAATAGTAATTATCTTACTGATTCTTTTAAAGCTTTACCTGCTGAGAATCTTGGAACTTTGGTTGCAGGAATTTTAATAGTAGCTCCAGTTTGTGGATTTCTACCAGTTCTTGCTTTTCTTGCAACTACCTTGAATGTACCAAATCCTGTAAGAGTAACTGAGTCTCCTTTTTTGAGGGAGCTAGTAACTGCTGCTAGGACTGCTTCGACTGATTCTGCTGCTAATTTCTTAGTAGCTCCAGTCTTTGATGCAACGTGTGCAACTAAATCTGCTTTATTCATTGTGTTCACCTCCTTTTATAAGTATTTTGATAACTCAATGTTATCAATGTTGGCCTACTGTAATATAAATTCAAATTTAATTCAAGAATATTCGCTCTGGTATTGGCTTTTTGTTTGATTTGTATTACAATACCGTACCGCTATCTTACTCTCACTAACTATAAGCTTTGTACAAAATATTCAGTAAATGTGGATTTTATTAAATTGGTTTTGCATAACGAACCAATCTCTTTTGTCTTGTTCCAATTGGATCACAAGTAAAGAGAGTTAGTTGTGGTGATGTGGTTGGATTTTCAATATCTATTCTTGTTGGTTCAACTATTTCTCCTCCAGTAATCTTGTAGTCATATTCCTTGCCATACCAGTATATTATTACATAGTCACCCACTTTTAATTTATCTAGATTATAGAAAGAAGTTTTATTCCTAATCTCTTCTGGAAGAAAACTATATCCTAATCTATGTCCTGCCATGACCATATTAGATTTACCTGGAGTACCAGTTCCTGGTATTCTCCATATTCCTTGATTAAGTGAATTCTCACTAGCCCCTTCTACTATAGGCATGTCTACCGAGATAGATGGAATAACAATTCTATTTGTATTGGGAACGGATTTTTTTTCTTCAACAACAATTTTCTTTTCCTCACTTCCCTTATTATCTTCTTTTATTTTTTCAGTTACCTCACTTTTGTATGGAATTACAATCTGATTCTTATCTACAAGTTCATACTTAGCTTCTGGAATAAGGGGGTAAACTAGGAGTGCTATTCCAATTAGAAAAAATAATATAGCAAGTATAGTTACTAATTTTTTTAGCAATCTTCTTGTATTTTCTTTCATCAGATTAATCTTTTATCTCTGGATATTTCTTGTGAGCTTTTATGTAGTTATCTAGTTCTTCTGCTTTCCAAATATTTTCAATGTTATCAACTCTTGATAGGAACAATACTCCTTCCATATGGTCTATTTCATGCAAAACAACATGTGCAAAATAGTTTTTTGTTTTCATTTCATGTTTCTGTCCGTCCGTGTCAAAGTATGTAAATGTAATAATCTCTGTTCTTGCAACAGGTGCATACAAGGCAGTTTTTCCTGCTCCAACAGAAAGACATCCTTCCCAATATATTGTTTCGTAATCATTCTCAAATGTCACTTCTGGGTCAATTACAACCATCCATAGTAAATCGTCAACCTTTTTAAATAGTTCATTTAATTCAGATTTGTTTAACTTCTTTTCAGAAACTTTTAAGTTGAAATGTTTTTGGATTTTATCTATTTCTCCTCCAAAAACCATATTGCTATTGTCTATTAATGCTTTTACAAATTCTGTTGGAGAGCTTTTTAGCTCTTCAGATATTAATAACTTGTTGTTAAGACTATATATTAATTCCTCAATATCTACTCTTCTGCATACTGTAACTCTTTTGTTGATAGCAAGTTGCGGTGCAGATAGACCTGCTCCTTTATCTCCTACATCTTTGGCAGTGTCTAATAAATCTGCTATTGTTTTTTTATCTTCTGCACTTAGTGGGAATTTAACCGGACTTGAAATATTGGTTAACTCTTGACACCCAATCTGCAAAATCTTTCTTACCATATTTACATTTTACTATATTTCAGTGAAATATTCTCCCAAAAGGTAGGTACCCACCAATTGGTAAGCGTTTTAGCTGATATTCCAGCCAAAATTTGATATAAAGAGAAGTCAGTTAAAAAATACATATAAAGTTGAAATAAATGAAAAGTTTCTTTGTATTAAATTCAAATGATGACTGGAATCTTGAAAAACCTGAATTTGATAAGTATAAATGGCAGATTGACAATATCTTTTTAGAAGAATTAACTAAAAGAGGTTATGAATACTTTAGAGGTTGTTATAAATACTTTAATGGCAAAAGCTTTTCTAAAGCATGGAAGTACGAGAATGGGAAATGGGAGCATTATGATAAAGAACTAACTCCAGATTGTATCTTTGATAAAACCAGTGCGTATGATGAAAATGGAGATTTAGATTTTTCGCAATTAGGTGCAATTTCCTCTATTAATTCAAACTACAAGGTTGTGAACACGTTAAACTTTGCACTATTAATAGATAATAAGCTATACCATTCAGTTCTTTTTAAAGACTATCTTCCAAAGACTGTAACTTCTATTGATGAAATTCCAAGCATTGACTCAGAAAAAGTTGTTGTAAAGGAACTTCAGGGATCTGGTTCAAAATTTGTTAACATTTTAAACAAAGAACAAGTAGAGAAAGTTACAAATAACCAGATTGTTCAGGAGTTTGTAGATGGAAAAGATAAGGAAGGCAATCTTCGTGATTATCGCTTCGTATACATTAACACCAAGATTATGTTTGGGGAAACTAGAGAAGCTCCGAAGGGTACATTACTAACAAATTGTAGTAAAGGTGCTGTAAACAAAATATATTTACCAAATGAAATGCCAGAAAATTTAACTAAGTTTAGTAATGAAATTTCAGAGAAGATAAAGACATTTAGGAATACTACATATAGCGTTGACCTTATGTATGATTCAAATAAGGGTAGACCTTATTTAATTGAACTAAATTCCATGCCAGGATTGGGGTTATATGAAAACAAACTAAATATAGAGCTAGATGATAAAACTAAATCTATATATTCAAAGTATATAGGGAAATTGGTAGATAATGTTACTTCCCCTATTTAGTAAATCTTTCTACTAGATCTTGGTAGAAGCTTGTGAGATCCATATCTGGTGTAGGAAGTCCCACTCCAGCTCCAGTGATCTCAATAAGTTTTGGACCAGATTTCGTCATAAATAAATCTATTGAGAACAGTGGATTGTTGTAATCTTCATAAGCATCTTTAATTATTGGGGTAACGAAAGATACTATCTCGGAAGGAAGTTTGTCGATCTCAACTTGTTGCATTGTTCCTCCAACAGAGTAGTTTGATCTAAATTCCTTTGTATTAGAAGGCTTTCTTATATATGCAAAAATAATTTTGTTATTTGTTGAAATAATTCTCATGTCATGTACCCCTTCTACCAGTCCACTTATTCCTGTACTTACATCACAGAATTCTTGAATAAGATATTGTCCATTTGTCACATTTCTATCTAATAAATATTTTGATACCCCTTCTCTATCTGTCTTCTCAAAACATGCAACTCCTTTCCCACCAAAACTGTTGATTGGTTTTATTACATATTTATCACCTGGAATCTCAGAAATGTAATCATCCATTTGCGTTAAGTCTCCCAAGTAAATAGTTTTAGGAGAATATTGTTTGTAGTACATGTAAGAAAGCCATTTATCTCCAGAGATTAGTTTAAATTCCATACTATTAAGTATGTCTACTGGAAGTTTATTTTTCGGAAGTGGGAAACCATAAAGATTTGTTCTGTCCCAAACAATATCTGCAATTATTTTCTCTGATTGAGAAACAAAATGTCCCTCTTTTGTGTACTTTCCTAGGGTATTATATTCCTGTGAAGAGATAATGTTATTAATGTCTCTACAAATATATATGTTAAGGCCATTGTCTACTAATAGATCAAAAAGCCTATAGAATACCGTATACATTTGCGTATCTTCGTCAAATTCAAAAGGTTTTCCAGAAGGAGATTTTCTAGAGAATGTAATAACCAAGTTTTTCATCTTTATCGGGTTAATAATTTAACTTACTTGCTTCACAATAAATCTGCCGTTTGAGAAAATAGTCGTCCAATGTCCATTAATTTTACTTTCAACTGTGAAATGTTCTGTCGATATTAGGTCAATATGACTTGTGGCAACATTGAACCCAATCTTTTCAAAATCGCTATCTACTTGAACAGTCTCTTTTAAGCATTGGCTATATCCTTGTCCTATTGCGATATGTATATTGCCATCTACGTTTTCATCTATCATGTTGAGACCTGTTGGATTATCTATAGGACTTATTCTTTCATCGGTCATACTAAATTCTCCGATCTTGTCCATATTGGTAAGAGATATGATTTTCTCTATATCTTTTACATTACCCTCCGATTTAAATTCTGTAATTACCCCATTTTTAAAGGTTAGTTGTATTCCTCTAATTTCATTTCCTCCAAACATTATTGGCATATTGGAGTAAAACGTTCCATTCATTGTTCTCCAGTCTGGTGTAGTAAAGATTTCATAAGATGGAATATTCTGCCCTGTCATATATCTCCATCTTCTGTTATCTCCAATTGTAAGTTCAAATTCTGAATGTTCTGAAGTTACATGAAAATCTTGCAATGGCTCAAGTATCTCATGTGAAATCTTAGCTAACTGCTCTTTTCTTTCCTTAAACTCTAAGATTGGATCATCTTTATCAAGAAAACAGGTATCTGGGCTTAATAGTTCAGGTATATATGCCCTACTGTATGAGTAGCTTCCTTCTCTCATTCTTCTCGTCTTTTCTCTTAAATATTTTCCATATTCTTTATCGTCAATGGTGTTTACAAATTTATTGGGTAGAGTTATGTTAGATACTTCGAAATTCTTTTTACTAATAAGGTGAATGTAGTTCTTATGTTTAATTTTTCTTCCATAATATTCTCTGAAATATTGTTCAAGTTCTTTTTCGTCTAGGATATTATTCAATTCATCAGCTGAAAGTGGTTTAAAGTCATCTAAAAATAACTGTCCACCTGATCTTTCTACGGATTCTCTAATGGAAGTAATAATCCTATCTGAAATATTTGGTGTACTAAGTAGGACAGAGTCACCTTGATTAAGACCTTTTCCCTCAGAGAGTCCGAAATTGACTAGCAAATCCGCATACTTTTGTATTTGAGAATCATCTAGTGCCATCTTGGGTTATATACCTTTTAACTAAGCTTTAACATCTACCAAAAACAATTTCAAACTTTTTCTCCCAATTAAACATCTATTTTTCATATGAAGTCTATCTCCAATGTTTACTTTAGTCTCAATTACCTTCCCTGCAATGCTCATTTTAGTCATAAAATTTGGTCTAATACTAATTCCATTAGTTGAAACAACTATTTTTACAGCTGCCAAACTAGGGTATTTATCTTTAAACTCTTTATACGCTTCAGTTTGGAGATGTAGTATCTTCTGTTTTACCTCATCTTGAGGTTTATCTATATACTTTTTGAACTCAGGATTATCAGATAACTCTACTAATTCTTTATACCCAAGCTCAATTGCAAGTTCTCTATCTATACTTGTAGTATATGCACCTGTGTCTACTTTAGCTCTTAGTATCTGGTATTTATCGTCTTTGCCATAAATTTTAACCTTTACGTTTCTTCCTATTACAGATTTTTTACCAGTAAGAATCTTTGAACAATATATTATTCTTGCTAACCAATTCATATATTTTTTACTAATATATATTATTTTGTGACTTTTTCTGTCACAATCGATTATATCATTATAAGGAATTAATGCTAAAAGGTGTAAATGTCTAATTTTACATTCATTATTCCAAATAATTTATATTTAACTATACATGTATGGTAAGTCCAGATAATAGTGGTTCCGTTCAACAAGATACGGCTCCTTTATCCCCTATTACAGCAAGTTCTTCAAAAGAAGTTAGTGTGCCATGGGATATAAAATGGTATGACAGGTTTGTAAAAGTAGGTTCTTTCCAAGCTTATGAATATTTTGAAGGTGGTACTGAAAGATCTACTCAAAGGACAGAGTTTATTACTAATGACCAGATTCAAGCTCCAGATCTTAAATATCCTAAACTAAAATTAGATGAACTTAATGCGAGATCAACAGAACTTAGAGCTTTGAAAGAAGAGATTCAAACTCAAGAAGAGAACTATGTTGTTAGACTTACTTACCAGTGGAAGATAAATGAAAAATTAGCTGAAGTAGAAATGTTGAAAACTACTCTTGCAATGAAAAATCCATCTAACACACCAGAAGAAAAGGCAAGATTAGAAAGAAACTTTAGGAAATATACTGAATTTATATATGGAAAGCCAGATAAAGCAACTTTTGATACCGTAGTTAATCAAGTTAGGGCTAAGTTTGAAGATATTATTGCAAAAGAACCTGAAACAAGCACAATGCGTAAGTATGCTATTGAAGCACTTAGGACCTTACCTAATAATGCAAATCCAGAAGTAAGAGCTATAGCATATAACGATAGAGCCCTAGATTTACTAAAAGTAGATACAGATAAAAGATTAAATGCACTCTATGACAGTAGTAAACTCGGAGATGATCCATATAAGGAAGTAAGTTCAGACCTTATAGTTGAAGTATTTACTGAAGCACTTGCAAATCTTCATGCAGATGGTTGGAAAGTTATTACTCCTAAAGATGGTAGAAGTAATGTAAGTGTTGATCAGGAAAACAAACTTGTTAAAGTCCCAGAAGATTCGGTTAGAAAATATACCGTAAAGGATCTGAGGTCATTACTTGCCCACGAGATAGTAACCCATGTGGCAAATAGGACTAATGGGGAAAAAGGTATTCCAGGAATTAATGCGAGAATGTTGATATTAGGTGTTGGAGCGGATAGATATGAAGCGGGTGAAGAGGGAGTAGCAGTTGGAAGAGAGGCAAGTCTAGATAAGAGTAAAATAGAAATAACGGATGGTTATGAGGGATATATTGCAATAGGCCTTGCTTATGGCTTAGACGGAGAAGGAAAGCAAAGGAATTTCAGAGAAGTCTACGAATCTATTAAGGCAATGTTCATAGTTGACGAGTTTATTGATAACAAAAAGAAACAAGAACAAAATCAAAAATCTGATGAAGCATGTATAAATGATGGTCTTAAATATGCCTTTAACCGATGTGTAAGAAGCTTTCGAGGAACTAACTGTGATGCTAAAGGAATAGTCTTCACTAAAGATATTATATATAGAGATGGAACTATTCGAGTGTTTGATGTCATTAATGAAAACTCTGGTGAAATTATTAGATTCTCAATTGGAAAGCATGATCCTTCAAATGCAAGGCACTGGTGGATACTTTCTGAAATGGGAATTACTGAAGAGGCTTTAAGAAGTCTTTCTCAAAATTAATCTTTCGTCTTATATGAACTTGTTGCACTAGAAGATGACTGAGAAGTTACTGTGGTAGTTGTGTTGCTGTTATTTGAATATGGGTAACTTATTCCACCTATCATAATGCCATTACTTTGGAATGTTTGCATGAACAAGTCTTTTTGTTTTAGAAGTCTATCTGCCTCAATTAGAGATCCATATTTATATGAGTATATAGCAATATTGTTAGGTAGAAGATAAGCCATCTCGTAACCATTACTTATCAGTGTATATGCAGTAACAGAGTTAAGAGTAGTTTGGGATACATTGCTTGAATTAGAAAAGTTTATATCATCACTTGCTCCAAAAGCATTTCCCTTCCAATCCAATATTATTGCCAAGTTCTTATTATCCTTATTCTCAAGTCTAATCTTATATTCATTAGAATTGTTTACTAGTGTACTGTAGATAAAATCGTCGTAGTAGGAGAAACTAATTCCAAGTTTCTGATCCGAAAACTTATACTCTTTGTATGTCTTTGCGTCCTGCTTTTTGTTTGTGAGTGCAAGATCAGCAACTATATTATCAAAGAGTGGGTTATGTTCATTTAAAGACTCAGTGTATATAAAATAGTTAATTCCATTAACTTGGAAAAGTCCATTTGTTGAAATACCATATTTGTAGGATTCTTTCGAGTAAGTTTCTCCAACATTTTTGTATGTATATTTTCTTCCCTGAACAGATACTCCAGATATCTTTAGATCGACACTTGTAAAGTCAGGGAGAAGTGTTGGTTGAGTATCTTGAGATTGAAGTACAAATATTGCATCACTAGACTTTATGGTTAATTTGAAACTATCGTCACTGTATTTTTCAAATGTAGGGATAGCAGTTTCAGGATATTTTAGATAGATTCCAAAGTCTGAGTTAGTAAAGTCTAAATATTTAACACTGGATTCATCAACTGTCTTATTCAAAGTCACAAATTTGTTATAGAATTTACCGCTACTTAAACTGAAGTGAATGATATCACTTTGTACATATCCATCTTTTTGGATATAGAATTCATAATCCCCTGCTGGGGTTTTGTCTAGAGTTAAATCTGTTACACCTACCATTTTAAAGTCTTTGTCGTTTACATTTCTTAAATATACATTTGAACCAGTAATATTTGAGTTAATTTGTAGAGTACCAGTTTCAATAGAGAGTGCAGTCTTTATATTTTCACTAATAGAAGGATTAGCAAGAGCAACTCCACTAGTAATGAATATCAAGGCGAAGACAGAGATCATTGCCAATTGCCATTTTGCAAGAGAGTTAATAAAGCCAATAAATCCCATTTTAGGTTTTTCCTGTACTAATTTGCTTACAGTTCTATCTAATTGCCTATTCTTTTGCTTTGCAGATGCTAGCTCAATTGAATTATTAACAATTTTATCCAAGTTTCTTTTTCTAAGAGGTGTTAAATTAGGCTTTTCTTTAAACCCTTCCTTAATTAACCTAATTATTCTGTTTTGATTAAATTCAATCCTATCCATATATATTTAACGAACTAATTAGTTCAAAGTAACCGCTATATTATAAAGAACATAAGTATCATATTCATGTACTTTGTTAAATCAGGTTTTTCTGTTGTGAGTTTCTTCTTTAGAAATTCAACAGTTCTATAATATCTCATCTTTACTGCACCTTCACTTTCCCCTATTAAGTCTGCAATTTGTGCAAAGGAAAGATCTTGGTCATTCCTTAGGATAAGTAAATCTTGAATATCATCTGGAAGTTCTTTTATTAGCTCTTTTATTATCTCTTTGAGTTCCTGATCTGCAAGCTGATCTAGTTGTTCTTCTGTTTCTTCTTTTGGTTCTATTTCAAGCTCGTCAATACTGAATGTTTGCTTTTGTTTATATTGATCTATGATTAAATTATGTGCAATTGTGTATAGCCAAGCAATAAAAGGACGTCCTGTAAAGTTATATCTATCTATATTCTCAATTGCTTTTGTGAATGTATCTGAAACTATATCCATTGCTCTTTCTTCGTTTCTATTACATCTTAAAAGACAATATGAATAAAGACGGTCAACATAGGTCTCGTATATAACACTAAAGTGTCGGACATCTTTTTTGCAAAGCTTAATAAGTTCAGCTTCCTTTTCAGGATCGAAATTAGTAACCATATAATATGCTACTTGGCCACATCGTGAATGTGGTATTTATAGGAACATCTTTTGCATTTAGATTTCCAATAGCTTGAATTTGCATCTTACTACTGTTCTCTTTTGTTACCTCTGTCAATAACACATCTTTGTTGTATGGCATAAAGTTTGTAATGATACCAGTATTTGTAAGTTTCTCTACTGTTCCATTTTCTAAGTTAATTCTATATACATCGCTTTTACTATCTCTAGTTGCTCTGTAGTAAGAATAACTTTCATCATTCCCAAGCTTTCCTTCCCATGAGGAGAAGTTTGTTCCAGAGAATTTGTTTGTTTTTCCACTAGATACGTTATAGCTATATATTGACTCAGAACTATCTTTGTAACTATTCATTGAATACACAAGATACTTTGTATTTAAGGTAAATCCACTTATATCGTTTAGATAACCATCTGCCCTATTTATGCTTTGTATTTCTTTTTTATCTGATCCATCTGTATTTTGTATGAATAATTTTGTTGAGCAGTTTGAGTTATCGCAATAGTTATAGTTATATGCTATTTTCTTAGCATCTTGAGAAAGTACTATTTGACTAATATTACTTATTCTTACTGTATCTGAGACTTTTTGGTTCTCATCTACTAAAACTTTTTCATTAGCATTTCCAATTAGATTCTTAATACTAATTGTTAATTTGTTAGATAGGTTATCTGGTGCTTGTCCAGCATAATCATAAGCGGTATAGCTGTATTTAACAATTTTGCCTGCTGTTGGAAATACATATTGGCTTGCTACTTCAGGATACATTGAGCTTGGCCCATTTACTAATCCAACTTTGTTAATAGTTCCGCCATTAATTGGGACGTAGAATAATTTCTCATATCCATTATCTGCTGGTTCGCTTTCTCTACTTGAGTAGAAGTAGATATCTCCATTAGCTGCTATTTGAGGATCTCTAACTGTTCCCTTTCCATCTGTTAACTTTTTCTCGTCAGTACCATCGTAGTTACTTGAGTATAGGTTATCCATACCATCTCTATTTGAGATAAAGAATATTCTTCCAGTTGGAGTTAATTCTACAGTTAGTTTATCTGCAACATTTGTTAAAGATACTGTTTTTGACAAGAATCCAGCCTTTTCTAATTTTAAATCTAAACTCCCCTCGGCAATGAAGTCTTGAAGTAAGTATTTACCATCAGTATCTGTTTTAACATTTAGTGTTTGAAACTTAAGTGAAGCATCTACTACTTTTCCTCCACCTAACATATTAACTACAGAAATCTCTACATCCTTTGCAGGAGTTAAAGTAATATCTGGAGCTATATTCTTACCTGCAACTAAATTAACATCGAAATTAACATCCTTATATTTTGATGAACTTAGAACTAATTTAGAAGTTCCTACTTCAAGCTTTCCACTCTTAAATTCTCCATTTGTATCTACAGATAGTTCGAGATTACCTATCATGAGCTTAAAATCTGCTGGATCAATTGAAGTTTCGTTGAACAAAAGTTTTCCTTGGATGTATGAGTAACTAATGAATTGTAATGAGAAGTTTCTATCTGTATTATCTCCTCTAGATAATACTACTTCTGCAGATAAGTCTTCATAGTCTTCTGCTTTAACCATCACATGATTAGTTCCGTAGTCTAATCCTGTTAGAGCATATTTTCCTTTATCATCTGTTACTGCCTTTTTATCTGCAATACTTACACTAGCAGATTTAATTGGTAAACTTTTTGAATCATAAACATATCCAGTCACACTAGATTTAATAATTCCCTTATCCCATCCCATTACCATTGCAACTACAGTTATTACTAGTAGGACTAGTACAAAAGGTGCAAGGATAAATATTATCTTAGTGATTTTCTTCTTAAGTTTCTGTTTCTTATCTAAAGCGGATTCAATTTTCTTTTCTGTTAAATCTTTTTCACTGACTAAATACTCTGGTCTCTTAACTGTTTCTATCTTAGAAGAAGGAAAACCTTTTGAAAGCTCAGTTGATTTGGTAGCTTCTACAACTGGTACCTCTTCTTTTGCCAATTCTGGCTTAGCTTCTGGGCTAATCTCTGGTTTTTTCTCCCAAGGATTTGGAGCGAGTGAATTGTCCATTAATTGATATTAAAAATTTGAATAATTAAATATATACAATTATGTAACTGATTGGAATACAAATAGTAACTTTTGCAATCGTTTTTAAGTGAAGGTAATATTGTTCTATGCGTATTAAATTAATAATTATTATTACTGTTGTTCTTGCAGTTGTTGCAATTGCTATTGTGATTGGCTTCTCCTATCTTCAAAGTCTTGAAAATAGGACTAAAGCGAATATATATGAATCTCCTACATCACTAGAAATTGTTAATCTTACAGACTCATCTGCTACAGTGATTTGGAAAACCTCCGATGCAACCACTGGGAAAGTAAATCTGTATGGTGCAGATGGGAAAGCTACTCAGGTTATTGACGATAGAGATACATCTGCTAGCGCAAATACAAATAAAGTAAAAGTACATTTTGCAACAATTAAAAATCTTGTTACTTCGACAAAATATACTTTCACTATATTAGACAATGATGCCGAGTATTTTAATAATACTCAAAGATGGGATTTTACTACTCTTAAAACACCATCTTCTCCACTTGTTCCAAAACCAATCTTTGGACAAGCAAATGTAGATTCAGGTTCTAGTAGCTCTATATTAATAAAATTAACAGCAAAAGTTAAAGATGGGCAATCTCTTGTGCTTGCAAGTTTATCTACAGAAAATGGTACGTATAGTTTTGATTTATCTAGCTTAAGAAGTCAAAGTGGAGACATCTTAAGTTTAACTACAAGTGATCAGATAATAGTTAATATGAGTAATGAGAATAATAAACAAGCCCAGATAATAGCAAATATTAAGTAAAATGAATTTAGTAGCAAATAAAAAAATATTATTTATAGGTGTAGCGGTGGCATTTGTACTTGTTGTTGTATTTGTAGTCGGTGCAATGATAGTGAGAAATTCTCAAACTGCAACCACAAAAATATCATCTTCTGTTACTACTACAAGTACTGGAAATTCTATAAATACTTCTGGTGGTGGTACTAATTCAGCAGTAGTAGATCTTGATCTTACTAGCTCTACTGTAAAACTTCCCACTGTTACATTATCTAGTTCACCATTAACTGCAAATCTGTCCTCTACAACTCTAACTTCAAGTATTGTATCTGTTTCAAGTGTAAGCAGTATTGTAAGTTCAGTGCCTTCCTCAGAAAACACGACAGATCCCAAAGCACCTAATAATCTATACGTTACTAATAAGGATTACAAGATCTGGAGTGTAGTATGGACAACAACTACTGCAACAGTTGGTAAATTAAAATATGGAACATCTTCAAGTAATCTAGATAAAGTAGTTTCCGATGATAGAACTTCCCTAAGTGGTAAAACTAGTTATTCTCATCAGGTGACAATTACAAATACAGATGCACTACTTAATCTAGGAAATCCAACTTTCTATTATAAAATCCTTTCAGACAATATTGAATATGGGAATGATACAAATCCATATACATATATCAATGCTCCTTTATTATCTTCCCCTTCTAGTCCTACAAATGCAGTAGTTAGTGTAAGTAAATCAATTAGCAATAGCGATGGAGTTGTTTTAGCTAGGATAAAATCGGGAAGTGAATATTCTGAATATGTAAGTTCTGTTATCTCTGGAACTAATGCAATTTTAAATATTGGAACTGCAAGAAAGAACGATTTGAAGTCATATATGTCTGGAAGTTCAGCTACTCTTGAGGTCTCAGTTGTAGGTCCAAATGGCAAAGTAATTGGTACGAAAACTGGAATTTCCCTAACAAATATAGAAGATACAACAATATCCGTTACAATTAATCCTGGAAGTGGTGGAACAGTTGTAGCATCTAGTTCAAAAGCTACATCTAAAGTATCTTCAAGTGGTACTGTTATATCTAATGGCTCCACTGATTTAAGTGATTCTGCATCTTCTCTTCAAACTGTTCCTAAAACAGCAATTGAAGACGATATTTCTATAGCTATTGCATTGGTATTCTTCTTGATACTTCTTATATCTGGAACATTTGGTCTATACAGAATTAACTCAAAGCAATACTTTGGAAGAAAAGTACTTGAAGGAAATGATGATTAAATCTCACTAGATAGTTCCCTTGATTTTGGATTTGTAATATTTCTAAATATTCTGAATAGAATACTTGAAACTATTGAAACGACTAATACACCTAATATGTAAGGGAAATAGATTATTACTCTTGTTTCATACACAAATTCGTCAAAACTAGTAAGCTTGTACGTATCCATAACAGAAACTGAATCAAAAAGCTTACTTACAAGTACATTTTCATCTACTGGAGTTATATAAATATTAGGAGTATCTAAATTCTCACTTAAGTTTCCAGATATTAACATTGTGACTTCTTTTGGTGATTCAACATTTTCTTCACTTACGAACCAACTAAAATGATCGAAATCTTTCCCTATGAATTTTCTTGTAGTATTTCCCCAAGTCGGATCTATAGATACCCATCCGGTACCATCTATATACGCTTGCACCCACTGATGTTTCTCAGTATTAGCTCCATTTTCTCCAGGAGTATATCCATATCCAAATACAGCTCGAGATGGAATTCCTTTAGCTCTTAATAATGTTATGAGGAGATCAGAATATTCCATACAAACACCTGAACCTGTCTTTAATGTTTGAACTGCTCCTTGTCTAACATTATTAATTCCAAGTTTTAAATTGTCGTAGTCTACTTTACTAATGACAAAATCATAGGTGTTCATTATAGTTTCCATTGTATCCTTCCCATTTGCTATCCCCTTCGCACTTGCAACAATAAGTGGATTATCTACTTCCCAGTATTGCTCAGGTAAAAGATATTTAGAAAGATCTAGGTTTCCAGCTGAAGTATTTCCAATGTTATTATCTTCGGATTGTATTAGATAACCTTTAACAGAAATATTCTTAACATTTTGATCTAAGTAATATGTCGCTTGTAGATCACCATTAGGTAAGGATTCTATCTTTTGAGGCTTAGGTGAAAAATCTTCAAAGTATACTTTCTGATTAAGACTCGGATCATCTCCTGGAATCATGACTTTGTACTCACTTAAATTTGGAGCAGATAGTCCTACTGTATCTACTTTTTGAGTAAGCTCAAATTTCCATACTTGTGAATCTCCAATTTGAATAACATGCGTCTTTTTTGAGGAATTAATAGATTGGAAAGAAAATACATAATTGTTATTACTTTCTCTGTACTCCTCTGTTGCAAAATGTATTGGACCTAAACTTTTTGAGACAGATGCATTTGTAGTAATGGATACTTCATATCTCGATCGTAAATTGTTATCAATAACTGGAGATTCGGGAATATATATATTGTATATCTTTCCTACTTTCTCAATAAGTTCCGGATTAGTGAATTCAATAGTTACTGTAAGTACTTCGTTATATTTAATAGAAACGTTTTGTTTATAGGTAATCTCGTAACCACTAGATGTTTTAACTGAAGTAAAAGTTCTATTAGTGTTATTAATTTTAATTTTTAAACTCTTTAATTCCTGATCAAGGTTATCCCACATTAATTTTTCACTAGAATATTTTCTCATTGCATCTAGAGTAAACTTGCCATCGGTTGAAAATGTTAATACTGTATTTGGAGTGTTGTTTGTATACTTAGTTGTGTTAACTGTTTTAAGTATTCCATTTTGATCAACCTGGTAATTAAAATCTATTGCAATTGCAGTCTTGTTTGCAGCATATGCAGGAGTGGAAAATAGTAAAGGAAGTACTGCGATTACTGGTAGAATTGTGAAAATAGCAATAAGTTTTCTAAATTTGAATTTTTCTAATATAATCATACATACAATATACTAATAATATGAATCAACTGAAATACTTTCTAAAAGTGAATTTTAATTTTACTTATTTTTTCATTGCAATATGTGCAGTTATGTTTTTAATAACTTGGATTCCAAGTTTTCTATCTGGTGGTGGGCTTGATGCTAATTCTGTTTCTCTTCTGAACTTTGGAGCGAACTTTGGAAGTTTTGTTCAAGCAGGTGAAGCTTGGAGACTTATTACTTCCGTCTTTTTACATGGATCTGTTCTTCACTTAGCATTTAACATGTACTCCCTCTACTCTATTGGTACATTTGTTGAATCCTATTTTAGCAGAACCAAATTCTTTGCAGTATTTATTATCACTGGATTCATTGCTTCTCTTAGTAGTTATTTATTTAATAACATGGGATTTTCTGTGGGAGCTTCTGGTGCAATCTTTGGACTTTTAGGATTATTACTTTCCCAAACGATTAAAACAGAAGGAAGTTATTTACCAGAAATACCTATTGATAAGAAAAATCTTATTGTAATTATTGCACTAAACTTAGTATTTGGTTTCCTTGTTCCTGGAATAGATAACTTCGCTCATATTGGTGGATTATTATCTGGATTTGTTTTAGGTTTCGTGGTTAAGTCTGCAAATGCAGAGATCGAGAGTAGATTCAATACCATACTTCAAAAAGTACTCCTAGTAATTGCAACTCTACTTTCAGGATATGGATTAGTTGGATTAATTCTAAAGTTATTCTCACGTTAGATTAATCTTAAGTTTGATATATAAAACCCTAAGAATATATTCTTGACATGTAATCTCTGTTATCTTACAGTCTTCATAAATCTGCCCTAACCTTCCAAGCTTTGCTTGATATTTTAACTAATCTAAAAATAATATGACTCAACAAACTAAAACAGTAGAACCAGTCAAAGCCAAGATAGACTCCAATAAACAGAAAGCGATAGACGTTGCAACAGCTCAAATAGACAAACAATTTGGAAAAGGATCCATTATGAAACTTGGGGATCATCCAGTTGTTGAAGGTGATGCAATTTCAACTGGAGCCATGTCACTAGATATTGCTCTTGGTATTGGTGGAATTCCAAGAGGAAGAATAGTTGAAATATATGGGCCAGAATCTAGCGGTAAGACTACTCTAGCACTTCATATAATTGCAGAAGCACAAGCTAAAGGTGGAGCAGCAGCATTTATAGATGCAGAACATGCTCTTGATCCTAATTATGCAAAAAACATTGGTGTAGATATTGAAAATCTTTATGTATCTCAACCAGATTATGGGGAACAAGCTCTAGATATTCTTGAAACTCTTGTTAGATCGGCAGCTTTTGATGTTATTGTAGTTGACTCTGTTGCAGCACTTACTCCTAAAGCTGAAATAGAAGGAGATATGGGAGATTCTCATATGGGTTTACAAGCTCGACTTATGAGTCAAGCATTAAGAAAAATTACTGCAATTGCAGATAAAACAAAATGTACTGTAATATTCTTAAACCAACTTCGTATGAAGATTGGAGTTATGTTTGGAAATCCTGAAACCACAACAGGTGGTAATGCACTTAAATTTTATGCATCTGTAAGATTAGATATTCGAAGATCAGAAAAGATAACTGTTGGAGATGAAGTCACAGGACATGTATGTAAGGTTAAGGTTGTGAAGAATAAAATGGCACCTCCATTTAGAGAAGCATTGTTTGATATGATCTATCCTTATGGAATAGATAAAATAAGCTCCATGATAGATGCAGCTCTTAGTCTTGGAATAATTCAAAAGAGTGGTGCATGGTTTAGGTATGGAGATAAACAACTTGCTCAGGGTAAGGATGGAACAAAAGAAGCTATTAAGGCAGACGTAAAACTTAAAGCTGCTATTTATAATGATGTAAAAAAGAAAGTCGGACTTAAATAACGTGATTTGAATTTTAGTAATAAAGGAAGGGCTAATCCCCTTCCTTTATTTATTTTGCATTTCAAAATATGAAATGTTACCCTGCAGTAATAATGTATAACTCATTTATACATTATCATTTAATTTATACTCTTCACTAATGGAAATACTAAAAAGATTTAGCATAAAGAATGTTAATGATAAATTAATATCCTTTTCCATATTTGCATCTAAGGTTCTTGTAGTTTGGTTTATTTTTAATTTACTTGTCCCTATTTTTCAACTTGTCTTCACACAATCTGGAAGAGATTTACTTAGACAGTCTGATCAAAATGCACTAGTAGGAATTGCAATAAATGTTGTCAGCATTATTGTATTAAATGCAGCACAAGCACTTGTCTTCTATGGATACTCTCAAATTGCATCTTGGATTTTAAAATTAAAAAACGGTGATGAAAAAAGTATGAATAAGGAAGAGACTTCAAAAGTAAAAGAGAAAGTTTCAGAGCAAATTGTGGATGTAAAAACAGAAGTTAAGAAAAACAAAAAAAACAGATAAAATATTAGGTAGTACAAATGAGAAAAGATTTAGAGTATTTATTTATATCTAAAGTTAGAATTGGAGTTCTTAAGCTCTTTTTAATGCATCAGGATGTGCCATATTTCCTAAGAGAAGTGGTAAGACAAATAAGAGAGGAAGTAAATGCAGTAAGGAGAGAGTTAATAAGGTTAGAAGAAATAGGGTTTGTGAAATCTGAGGCTAAAGGGAATAAAATATATTACACAATAAATACTAGTTATGTTTTTTATCCTGAACTTGTGAGAATAATATTTAAATCTTTTGGACTTGGAGCAGAGATTATTCGAAATGATAAAAACATAGGTAATATTAAATATTGTTTTTTAACAAGTTCATATACAAGAGGAATAAAAAATTCTGAAAGTGATGTTGATCTTATTATAGTCGGAGATGTGGACATGCCTAAATTAGATGAGTCTATTCAGAGAACTGAAAAAGATACTGAAAGACAAGTTAACTACACAGTACTTAAACCATTTGAATTTGAGATTAGGAAAAAAAGAAAAGATCCATTTATTATTCAGGCCCTACTAGGAAGCAAAGTTATGCTCATTGGCGATGAGGACGAAATGATAGTAGAATAGTAAAAAATATACTGCCCATGGCTCCAAAATTTGAACTTAAAAAGTTAACATACAATAGAGGTTATCCGAGATATAGAATTTGGCTTAGACAAGCCGGTTTTGACATTCAAGCTGCTGAGCTTAGTATTCAAAGTGGATTTTATGAGTGGGCATGTTTCCAAAGTGAACAATGTGTAGAGAAAGCTTTAAAGTCTGTATTAGTGCATGGAGGATATAGACCACCTAAAATTCATAAAATTTCTATTCTTGTTAGTCTTTGCAATAATACAAATCCAGAATTTTCGAAAACGAAATTTAGTTTCAGAGATATAGAATCTTTTACTTTTATTTCAAGATATCCATTTCTAATTCCAGGGGAAAATATGGCTCCCCATGACTATATTACTTATGAAGATGCGAAACTATGCTTAAACGAGGCGAAGCAATTTTTCCAACAGATCCAGAAGCTGCTAAAAGACTCGACGATATTGTTGGATTAATTTTAAACGCTTATCCAAAAACAGAAAAGATAATTCTCTTTGGAGGCTATGCTAGAGGTGAATACGATTTAAGTCTAAGCGAAATAGATGTATTGGTAATAACAGAGACAGAAGAAAAGTTTATGAAAAGAATTAGAAACTTTAGAGAACTCTGTTCAGGAAGACCACCAGTGAATCCAATAGTATATACTCCAGCTGAATATAGAGCACTTCTAAAAGAAGGTGAGGGATTTCTAGAAGAAGCCCTTGAAGAAGGCAAGATGGTATTTGAAAAATAAGGGTTGCCCTCTTTTGTTGAATTAATTTTCAATACAAAATATATTGTATAGAGAATTATTAATAATCGAATGCCCGAAAAATCTAACAAAAAAATTATAGTGGTTTTTGTCGTCATTTTTGTGCTTATACTTGCAGCGTTAGCAGTATTTATTGCCCTCAGACTTTCAAGTCAGAATATCACTCCTACAACAAATCCAGATATTTCTTCGAATACGACTAAGATAGGTGGGAATCTTTATTGTATTGGAAGTGATGGAAATAAAGTTTTTGCACTTAATACTGGAAAGATAAGAATAACTGATACTGGAAAATATCCAGCAGGTGCAAGTTCTCAAAAAGATATTACGGTTGTACCTAATCAAGATGGAAGTTGGAGTTCTCCCGTAGATTGGGCAAGTACTTCTGCAAGATATAATGTTTCATATTTTTTTGATGATACTACCCTATCTTTAGCAAATGGAGTCAAAATATTAGATTTAAAGAATAAAAGTGCTATTAATTGTGCAACTCCATCCAAAATAGGTTCAACAGATGGAACAGGTTCGGCATCATCTGAATTAAAACCTGCTTGTGTTGATTCTTCAAACCTTTGTCCTTCAGATACAGATAAAACCTCATATAACGAATGTAAGTTAAATGGCTCTGCAACTGACAAAAAGAATGGATATACTGGTTTTGACTTTGTCTTCGATAGTTGTGGTAATCCAGTAAGCTCAGATGTTTCCGTAAAGCTTTCTTCTAACTCTGTATTTCTTCCAGCTGGGCAAATTGAACTTGTTACCACTGTAAAAAATAATTCAAAGGATAAAATGTTTATGGGAGATTTGAGTCCCCTTGCCCTTAATTTTGCAAATACTGCTAGCTATTTAGATAGTTTTGATATTACATGTACTGCTCCAGATGGAAAAACGGATTGTGGAAAAATTAGCGATTCAGATAAAGGAGAGTACAAATTCAAAAGCTTAGAAGGAAACGCAGAGTATCAGGTTATTTTAACAGGAAAACTCAAATCATCTCTAAAGTTACTCGATAAGATAAGTATAAACGTAGAGGCAAAGCTTGCAACTGGTTATGTTGATATGAATTATGATGACAATAAAGCAACAATAGAAAAAACTATTACAGTTGATGGAAAACAATGTTCAGATTCTAAACTAGCTTGGGAAACCAATATTTGTTGGGGCAACGTAAAGATGGATGATAGTGGAACATATGTATTTAATGACTGTAAGAAAGGAGAAACCTGCGATACTACATTCAAAAAACTCACTGAAAGCCAACTATGTATGTACTTAAACTGGGTGAATAATTCCAAACCAAATATTAATGGTTGTCCAGAAACATCTACAGTTATTGCAAACGTGCCATCACAGACAAGCTCGGCATTTTCTGCAAGTTCCTCTATTGTTACAATTAACTTACAAAGTAGTTCAAGTTCGAAATCAAGTTCTAGCTCATCATCTAGTGCAACAATAATACCTGCAACAACATCTTCAAGTTCTTCCTCATCTGTTGCAAGTGTTTCAAGCAGTAGTTCAAGTTCGAGATCTAGTTCAAAATCTAGCTCAATCTCAAGTGTTAGTTCATCTTCAAAATCTTCAGTAAGTTCAAATATTGGTGGGAATGTTAATGAGAAGTTACCAACAACTGCTGTAGAGCCAACTCAAATAATTGCATGGATTGCTGTTTTGCTCATCGCATTTGGATTTATTTCATACAAATTCTTCTTTGCAGAAGCTAACTATGGAAAAGTAGATAATATTAGATTGGAGGTTAAGAAAAAGACATATCTAACAAAGGTTTCCATAAAAGAGCAATTCCAAACCAATTTAAGAAAGGTAAAGTGGGAAACTAGTTATGCAATTAACAAAGCCTTACTTTCACTTAAGAAACTAGACAAATAGCTTAAGAAATTTTTGATTAATCCATATTTTTAACATATAATCACAGAAATTTACCTGCCCCTAAACTAATACATATATTCAATGCCAATAAAGGAAATTTCTTTACCAGAAATTAAATCAATTTTAACCTCAAGTGGTATTTCCACCGATCAAAATAGTAAGATTGAAGAAATTGTTAATAGAATAACTGACTACCTTAAGAACTTAATCTCCCCTATTCAAATTAAATCTACAACACCAAATACTAGCGCAACTCCGAATTCTCCAATTAAAGCAAGGAATCCGAAAGAAGAGTCTATCATTAATGTTTATAGAATAGTCCTAGGAAGGGAGCCATCTGTAAATGATCTAACCTATCTTGCTTCAATAAATATTTCAGAAGATGTTTTACTTAAAAGGATGGTAGATTCACTTGAACATGCTGAAATTGTTAAGGCGAGACAAGAAATTCTATCTTCTAGAGTGGAATATAACCTTATGAAGAGGCAGTTTGATGATGTAAATAACTGTTTAAAGGATAGAGAAGCAATTCTTGCCAATCTTCAGAATATTCTTGAGGAGAAGAATGCCTCATATGAGGAATTAAGCGTTAAATATGACGCTATTATTAAGAGATTGAACGAATTAACGAAACCGGATGAAAGAGAAAATAGTACTACAATGGTAGATAGAATCCTCGATTGGTTCAACAAAAGGTTTGGCTAACGGAATTAGCTTGAATAAGTTGGTATAGATATTGCGAATTGGTGCATAATGTAAAAGAGTTAAAT
>JBAXRR010000010.1:0-29353 GCA_037131125.1 bacterium | reverse complement strand
GGCTTATACTATATTTTTTAACTTTAAGTCAGAGATAAAATTATTTGACTTAAGTATTTTATTAGCATGGATATACAATATGAATTTCGTGACATGAGTGATAGTGAGTTTAAACGAGAACAAGTTGCTTTTGATGAACATGGATTAGAGTTTGGTAATCCCAAAGATATGGATGAACGTTTTGGATATGTTGTTACAGATGATGGTAAATTTGTTGGATGTTCAAGTGGACTTGCACAAAAGCATGGTAATGAATATGGAAAATATTTCTATTTAAGTGATCTATTAGTTGAGAAAGAATATCGTAAACTTGGAATAGGCAAAAAACTATTAGAACTGCTTGAAGATAAGATTAAAACAATAGGAATTGAATACATATGGACATGGACCACAGGATATGGAAATGCAATAAGTTTTTACGAAAAGCAAGGTTATGAAATATTTTCAACATTTGAGAATTACTACAAGTCAGGACACAAAAGAGTTGGATTAATAAAAAGTTTAAGTAAATAGAAGTTAGATAAATATGAATAATATCTTAATACGAAAAGCAACAGTTGCAGATGCGCAACAAATGGCAACTTTGCATGTAAAATCTTGGCAAATAACATACAAAGGACAGGTACCAGATTCATATCTAGAAAATCTCTTTATTGAGGATAGAAAAAAGAAATTTGAAGAGTATATAAAAAATGAAAATATCTATGGTAATGAACATTTTGTTATTTCACTTAATGATCAAATTGTTGGAAATCTTATTGTTGGTAAAAACAGAGATGAAGATTTAAATAATACTTTTGGTGAATTATGGGGTATATATATTCATCCTGATTATTTTTGGAAAGGTTTTGGTTCACAATTAATGACATATGCAATTGAATATCTTAAAAACAAAGGATACAAGAACGCTACTCTTTGGGTCTTAGATACAAACAAGAAAACAAGAGATTGGTATGAACATAAGGGATGGAAAGTAGAAGGTAAAACTAAAGTTGAAAAGAAAGAAGGATTTAATCTAAATGAAATAAGATATATTATTGATTTGTAGAATAATTCTAACCTCCTCCATTAATAGGAGTCTATTAATATACTTGATTGTGAGTTCCTATATCTAAGAAGCTATAATGATCTGAGTATTCCCTGTAAATAATTCTATAATCTCCAGTAACAGAAAACGAACTTAAAAGATTTCTTTCTCCTTTTAATCTATGATTATTTAACAAAGGATCATTTGGATTAATACAAAACAATTCTACTCTCTTCTCTACTTTACGAAGTAACTTCTTCTGATTCAATATTCTTTTGGAATAATGTTTTTGAAATTTCGTACTATATATTACCTGTTTATTCATTTTTAAGTGAATTTAGTAAATCACTTGTAGTACCATATGATTTAACTTTTCCAGTTGAAAACTGTTTTTCTAACTCTTCACTATCTCTTAAATATTCCATTTCTTTCTCTTTACTAATCTGATAATTAAATCCAATTTGAATTTTACCTTCAGAATATTTGGTTAAGAATATTCTAACTGCATCTTGAACAGATGAAAGTCCGTCAGATATAGCTTTTTTCTCAGCTTTTTCTAATACCATTGGTAATATATTTCTTGTTTGAATTGTTTTGTTATCCATAGTATTTTAATAGTAACCTTAAGTACACCATATATACACCATTCGCATACATTTCGTCAAGTAAGATAACAGTAAATATAATACGGAATCGATATATATTAATTTGAAAGACAAGTCCCAACCTCTTCCATTAATCAAAGTTAAATACAACTCAATTAATCCAAAAACTAAATTAGTTATATACCTTATCTTTACCGCTATGTCCCCCAATCTTAAGTAGCCTTATTTCATTGTGATTATCTTTCCCATAGTTCCAAATTATCCTTATATTTCCATTAACTCTACTACTCCACGACATTATCCCGTCATTAGTGTTTACTTTATGTGTCTTAAGTCTTTGATCTTTAGGATTGATCTCAATTAACATTAATACTAGATCTATTTGTTTCTCTAATATCTTGTTATTCTTTATCAACTTTTTATATATACTTTTAAACCTATTTGAGGGGATAATTTGAAACATTAATCTTTTTTTAAAGCTTTTAATAGTTCGTCTATGCTACCGTATGCTTTTAATTTTCCAGAATCAATTTCAGCAATAGATTTTCTTATCTCATCTGATTCCTTTGCATTTAATATCTCAACAGGCTCTACTAAAACCTCATTATATTCTTGACCAATTAGTAGCTTAATAATCTCACTATCAGATAATATTGGATACTTTTTACTACGTATGGCATTTAATGCCAAATTTATCTCTTTTGTTTTATTTACTCTAATTTGTTGCATGGTAATCTAGTGTCATGTAATGTATTTGTTACATCTTAGTACAAAACCATAACTATTTCAACTTATTCACTTATTCAGTATGTTTAGTTACTTCATTATAATAAGAATAATTCTAAACTCCTCCATTAATCAAAGCTCAATATTATGATTCAAAGAGAGGCAAGCTCAATAAATATTTATAACCCTCTAATCTCTGTCTAATCTTCATTTTAGTATTATCCACTTAAGCATTACTTATTAGTAAACGAAATAATTGGAAAATATTGAAATCAATAACTCTAGATATACTAAACTAGCAGAAAGGATTAATTCACTTTTAGTTGAAGGAAGAAAATAATCATACAACTCTGTAAACAATATATTAATTAATACCTATTGGAATATTGGGAAAAGTATTGTTGAATTCGAACAAAAAGGAAACATAAAAGCTGAATATGGAAAGAAATTGCTAAAAAATCTGTCAATAGAACTTAAAGGATTTGGAAAGGGATTCAGTAAAAGCAATTTAACATATATGAAACTGTTGTACTTGCATTATCCAATTTGTGAGACAGTGTCTCACAAATTGAGATGGAGTCATTATTTTGAGCTATTAAAAGTAGATAACGACCTTTCCAGAAGCTTTTATGAGAAACAGTGTATTAAAGAAAATTGGTCAGTTCGTGAATTAAAAAGAGAAAAGGATAGTATGCTATTTGAAAGAATTGCTCTTAGTAAAGATAAACAAGGTGTGCTAGATATGTCTAAAAATGGTCAAGTTATCGAAAAATCAGAAGATATTGTAAAAGAACCATATATCTTAGAGTTTTTAAATATTCCAGAAAACTATAAATATTCAGCTGATTATATTAATGAAAATATATTCGATATCTTCAATCTTTCTAAGGTATTATAGGAAGCCTTGCAGTTAATTGAAGAATCATAAGTTTTTTAATTGCTACCTTTACTCTATCTCCTTCTCTATTCATCTCTTTTAAGAATCTTGCATACTCAATATTTGTTAATATCTTTCCAGTTACTTTTCTTTTGGGAAAATCAAAATCTGGGGCATCGTTAATTTGCAAACCAGAATTCAAGTCTATTGGACAATATAGAGGAAAAGGAGAAAGAGTAGGTTGATTTGAAGTAGATGTACTTGTTGAAGACATTCCCATATATCTCATTGCCTTCAATGAGGATGAATTTTCATCGAAATATATAACTACTGAATTAGTTTGGATTGTTTCTTCAGGAATAAAAATCTTTTTTAATCTTCCGATTAGTGAAGCTATTCTTGTAGACTCTGGTATTTTACCAACTACCTCTCGATCAGTACTAGTTTTTAATTTTAATAAATCTATTGATCGTAATGCTCCAATTAGATTATCCCGTAATGCATTATGTGTACTATTGAAAACATCAGATATAGCATCTACTCGTGTGATTTTAACACTCTTATATTCGTTATTATTTCTCTTTAAATCAGCAATTATTATTGGTAATGAGACAGTAGTTAATAATTCCATCACTACATTAATTACTCTTCTTCTTTCAGTTCTTTGTTTGTCATACTCTACTTCCATGTATTTTGACATCGATTCTACTTCTTTAACCGTACGTTCATTAAAAATCAATACACCATTTTTCAATGTGCCAAATGATGAAAGGGAAATAATATTTTGTATAGGAACTTGGATTGTTGGGCCTAATAAAGTTTTGATCTCTAAAGCCACAATTTCACTTTGATCTGTAATAATTCTGCTTTTTTTTCCTATCCAACTTTCTTGTCCTCTAACAGATACTCCAGTTGAATATAATTTTACGAATAGACCCTTAGAAACTTTGGAATTAGCTAGAATAACACCATCTTTTAATAATTCATCATATGGATTAATTTGAGGGAGTTCTGGAGTACGTAGTTTGAAAAAAGGAAATACAGTTGGTGGCATCATATCAATACCTTTAAACATTTCATTAACAACTCCTCTAACTTTAGCTTGATTTTCGATACTTAAGACATCAGGTGATATAGACATTTTGTTTGAGGGTAATAGGTATATTAAGCAGATAGAGATATTATACCACATCAAACTTACTAGGGGATAGTATCTTTAAATAATGGTTGGCTAACCTCTTTCACTAATTGGGTTTTGCATTTTATATTAAATGATGGTAGGTTTTCCTCATGACACCAGAGATAATTCAACACTTTCGAAAAAATGATGCTGTAATATATGAATATTTAATGCAATATGGAAAAGATATAAAATTAAGCTCTGCTGAACCAAAAACATACTTTTTTCGACTTTCTCGTGAAATAGCTTCTCAACAATTACATAGTAAAGCTGCAAAAGCTATATGGGGAAGGTTTGAGAATATTATTCCTGATAAACAGGTTATTCCTGAGAATGTATTGAAGCTATCAATACAGGAAATGAGATCCTGTGGCTTATCCTATGCAAAAGCAAACTATATTCATAACATTGCTAATGCTTTCATAAGTGATAAGGAATATTCAAAATTAAACAAGCTATCTAATGATGATGCAATTGAGCTATTAACCAGAATTAAAGGTGTTGGAAGGTGGACTGCTGAGATGTTTTTAATGTTCACACTTGGTAGAGAAAATATCTTTTCATATGGAGATTTGGGATTGAAAAAAGGATTAGTTAAAATATATAAACTTAGAAAAGAACCTAGTAAAGAGAGAATTGAAAAAATAGTTAATAAATGGAGCCCTTATAAAACTTACGGTGCAATTACATTATGGAGAGTACTGGATAATAAGTGAGTTCAATTGTAGCACTATAGTCATAGCCAAACATCTTTTGGTATGAAGTGTACATTTACAAACCTTCATCATTTATCTATACTCTGCCTATAAATTCATAATATACAATGGCAATTATTATTCGACCAATTACTGAAGCTGATCTAAGAACTTTAGCTAAGATATACGTAGATGTATACACTGCTTTTAATGTAGGTGAGACTTGGACCATTGACACATCAGAGAATATGTTGAGATTCTGGTTTAAACATTTCCCTGATTTATCAATTTTAGCAATATTAGATGACAAAATAGTTGGTGCTTTCTTAGTTGGAGTAAAACCATGGTGTGATGGAAATCATTTAATAGATGGTGAAATATTCGTTCATCCTGATTATCAAAAGAAACATATAGGAAGTGAGCTAATAAAAGAAATGTTTAAAATTGCCAAGGAAAAGTATCAAGTAGTACTATTTGATACTTATACATTTAGAAACTTTAAGCACCCATTTGATTGGTATATGAGACTAGGATTTAAAGAAATTAAAGAATGGGCAATGATAAGCGGAAATATTAATGACGTACTGGAAAAATTAGAATAATTTAAAAGTAATATATATAAATAGGTAAATCATCTTACATCTCTTTACTAATATATGATTTTATTATTATAATTTATTTTTCCTCTTTGAACTCTTAGCACCAGCTCCAATTGAGATCATAATTCCAAAAATAAATCCAAAGTTATACCAAAATCCATCATTGCTTACTTGATATAAAACAATATTTTTATCAAACCAACTAGTTATAAATGTTAGGCAGATAATGAGGCCTTGCCAAAGTCCAAGACCAAAGCTAGCAACTTCAGTACTATTTTTCGTAGGCATCCCAGTTCTATTCGAGATAAGATACACACCAATTGCAATAACTACTAGAACTCCTATTACAATTAAGGGAAGAAACCTTTTCAGTTTTGATTGCATAAATTTATAATAAAAATTTAACTATCATAAGCTGATTTTATATTTGTTGCATCAAGAGAACACTTAGCAATACCCATCACCTTTCTAAAGTCGGCAACAGGGTTATTTGCTATATCTTTAATCTCTTTTTGATCAATTTTAGTTGGGATTTTCCCTACCCAAAATTGAGATCTATCAGGAAGTATACATTTAACATTAATGATTCCAGCTTCTCTCGTGATAACAAAGTGACTTCCTAAATTATCTATTGTTTCTCCCCACTTAGCTGTCAATTTCACCTCATCCTCAAAAGAACCACTCTTAATTGTATAGCGAAATCCACTTTTATTGATATCTTCCATTGAGATTTGACTGAAGAAAATATTATCTTCAAAACTATTCCCTAAGTTTGGTAATATATTCAATACAGTATCTAAAATCTTTATTAGAATTTTTTCATTTGATTCCATTTTCATTACTTCATCAGGACTCATCATCAAAGACAAAGCAAAAGCTAATTGATCTTTCCATCCAAGATTTTCCAATAGTTCCCTTTGTTCTTCCGAAGAATACGAAATATTTGAGTCATTTGAAAATTTCTCAAGCATAAACTCAGTTAATGATTCTATCACTTGGGTAATTTCTGAACGATTATCCTCAAATTTAGGGGGGAAAGCATTTTCCAAAGCACCTCTTATATTCTCAAGCTCTTCATCATCAATTGTGCTAATAACATTAAGAAGAGTTTTGTAAGCATCTAGCAGAGATTCGGATTTGTGTTCATTCGAAGACACTATAGCTGGCTCCGATTGTAAGACTAATGTAGATAAAATTCCATCTATATATTTCCCTGTGACCAAAGAAACATTATCAGAAGCACCAAATATATCTAAATTTGATTGATATATTTCTATTACATTAGGAACTCTTGCTAAGATAGAAGGTACCACAATTACAAGTCGAGAATTAGTATCTATACTTGTAAAGTCTAAATATATTGATTCTATTGCATCATTTATTCGCATTTGTTCAAAATTTCCAGGTTGTTCCCCATCTTTTCGAGCAGCCTCAATATATCTTGATCTAAATGCATCTGGATAGGAAATTACAACTCTATCTGTTATTTCAGTAACATGTATAATTTTAGTTTCCGAACCATCCTTTGGTGAACTTTCCATATATTCATTATACTCAACCTCATTAATTTTAGGAATATTAATTCAATTACTGTGATAGTATTAATTAGCACATCCCTTCTTATGGATTATTATATCCCCTCCTGAAAGACTATAATCTATGCATACACTTCCGCTTTTACAGTCTCTTGAAGATGTACATTTTTGAATACACTTCATTGAACCGTATGGTGTTCCAGATACAGCTCCACTAGGCCCCATTCCACCAGGAGTACTTTTGTCACAAAAAGAAGTTGTTGGACAATCCTGATCAGAAGAACATTCAAATTTTTCATTTGAAATTATAGGCAATTTAAGATTTGGTAAAATTAAAACACCTAAGATAGATGCTAATACCATAATTAGTAAAACTATTCCTATAATTATTAATATAATCTTTTTGTAATTCATTTGATAAATAATTAATTTTGTTCAGATATGGTATCGCTAAATACCAAAATTCTAGAGATCAATAACAAAATTTGTTATTTCATCCTATTTAAAATAACGTATTTAAGAGTTTCCTGATCTGGAGAGTGTTTTATTCCTTTCATAGCAGATTCAAGAACTACGACTCCTTTTCTAATAATACCTTTATTCTCAGCTTCTTCAATACCAGCTTTAACCTTATCATAATCCACAATAGGATCTTCACTTCCAACTCTAATAGTTATTTTTAATGTCCTTGGAGATTCACTATCACCAGCCATAATCTCATACAATTCATTTACTCGCTTGAAAAAATCTTCTTTAGTAGCAAAACCACCTAAAAAAGCTCCAAACTTTGATTCTATATTGCTATCTCTCAAGAAACCTTTAAGTGCAGGTGCAAAAATATCAATATTTGGTTCTATTCGTTTCAAGAGATTAATATCTGCAAAGAGAGAAAATACTCCTCCAGAAAAAGTAGTTATCTTAATTCGTTTTCCTGCATCAAGAGCAAACTTTAATGCCTTTTCCATTGAATACTTGTATTTACCAACTGCATTGAATGGAATCATTTTTAAAAAATCTCCAGATTGAATCCCCATATATGCAATATTAGTGGTGGCTATAACAGACCTAACAATTTTCATAATAGATGTCTTTTCACTATCTGCTAAGTTTGGTTGTTTTTCTTCTATTCCAGAAACAAAAAGTGAAAATGTAGATTTCTTAGTAGCGTCTTTTTCAACAATTACATTTTCAGCATCTTTTAAATACTCTGTTAAACTTGCAAATTCTTCTCTTTCACTAAGCTTTGGTGCTTCTGTATAATTCTCACTTGCGTTGGTAACATTATCATTATCTATTCCCGCAACTGGAGTAGGGGTTACAAGGTCTTTTTTAGTTGTATCCCCAACTGAAGCATCTGGAGTTTTAGTTATTTCTGAACCATCTGTAGGTTTTTGAGATTTATTAAGTTCAATATCAGGTAATACTGTCTTCCTCACAGGAGATTCAGGAACTCTTGTTGAAGTATTTCTCCCGTTATCTTTTCCACAAGCTGGAAGAAATGTAACTACACAAACAAGAAATATTCCCTTAATAACACCACGTCTTGTAAGCATGTTCTTTGACTCACTTCCAGAAGATCCCTCTTTACTTGTTCCAGTACTTGTTTTGATATTCATATTTTCAATAATACTACCTAAACCCATGTTTTTCAACCCTTTATGGGATTAATTCTTTGTTAATACCCTGTACTTTTCACTGATCTATAGTATTACTCCTAATTTCTATATTTGTTATGCTTAGTCTGTTCAAAAATCATTTAATTCACATAAACATAGAAAAGAGATAGACCTACCAAGACTAAAGATTTTTATTATCTCAATAATGGATAATGCTTATGGTAACTATATGTCGACTGTAGTATCTGCAATTGTGTTTTGTATTTGTTTTATTTATTACCCTTCTACACATGCAAAAGATTACTCCATTTCTCTGGTTTGATAACAGAGCTGAAGAAGCAATAGACTTCTATACCTCAATATTTAAGGACACAAAGGTTTTAAATAAATCCTATTATGGAAAGGAAAATCCTAATGGTAAAGAAGGCACTTTAATGACTGCAACATTTGTATTACAAGGTCAGGAGTTCACCGCACTAAATGGTGGACCTGTATATAAATTTACTCCTGCAATTTCATTTTTAGTTAACTGCGATACTAAAGAAGAAGTAGATTTCCTCTGGTCAAAACTTACAGAAGGTGGAAAAGAAGTTCAGTGTGGATGGTTAGAAGATAAGTTTGGATTATCTTGGCAAATAGTACCTAACTTATTCATGAAACTAGTAAGTGACCCGGATCCAGAAAAATCTGGAAGAGTTATGAGTGCAATGATGAAAATGACAAAGTTAGATTCAGATATGCTTCAGAAAGCATATGATGGAATATAAAAAGCAGATATCTATAGCTATATTTAGATTATTTATTCTCTTTCTTTGAAGACTTCATCCTTCTAAGAGTTATGTAGTTAACTGCACCAAAACATAAACAGAAAGTTAAGAGAGAGACAATTACACTTCCAAATATCTCGATCTCGTACTTGAGTCCATCTACCCCACCAGTAGAAGATAGGACTGTTGTAGTATTAGATCCCCCACTTCCATTTCCATTAGTTACAACAATAGTTGATCCACTCTGATTCGCCCCACTAGATTTTGAGCTAGAAGAAGCCTCGTCTGTAATATGAGAAATAACTAACTGGGAAGTACCATTTCCACTATTAGTTACTGTAGTTATAACTGTAGAAGAAGTTGTACTAGTTGTTGTACTAGATGAGCTTGTTGTTTGAGAGCTTACAGATGAACTTGATTGGGAACTTGAAGATGAACTATCTAGTGCAAATAAACCAAATACTGAGAAGTTGGTTGTGGTACAACTAACTTTCTTTTGAGATGTATTTACACTACATCCTGGAAGTAAATGCCAAGATCCATCCCATCTATATATTTTAAGTCCACTAGGATCTATTCCTACTATGTCTGAATCGCTATATTGAAATGTAATTGTTAGTGCTGAGTTGAATGTAGTTATTGCATTAGATACGTTATTAAGTGCCTTAAGATCAAAAAGTGAACTTCCAATTGCAGAGTATCCAGAAGGAACTGAAGTTGCAGACTCTACAGATGGTTTATCCAGCTCTTTTATTTGGAAATTAAGTGTACTTGGAGAATATCCAGAAGGGATTGTAAGGATAATTCCTTTTCCAGAAGTTATCTGTTGAATTGTTCCACCAACTGCATTATCTATACTAGATGAGTTAGTGTTTGTGATTGGAGAAGATCCTGCACACCCATTTGTTGTAAAGACACCATCTGTAGTAACTCCCTCATTTAGAGAAGAATCTATAGATTTAATCCTAAAATGATATACAGAACAAGCAACTAAATTACTTACTAATACACTATGACTTTGAACTCTTGGCGAAGTATCCCCTTCGGTTGTTGAATTTGTATAGTTAGAAGTAAGACCATATTCAATTATGGAAGAACTATCTTTATCTGTATCCCAAGTAACTGTCATATGATCCCCTGCTCTTACCAAACCAACATTTGAAATTACTGGATTACTATTTGCAAGTGAACTAATTCCACCGTAAGTTATTGTTGTGTTATCTCTTACTAACATATAGCTATATATTTCATCTGCTGGAGCTTGCCATACTTCATTAGTTCCACCTGCTCCATATGAATTATATAAATAGTCTACAAAATCTGAAAGATAGGATTCATTATTACCATGTGCAAATGTGTTATACCAGAAATGTCTATTAGAGCTTGCATTACTTGCCATCCAATCTAATTCTGCCTTTGCATTAGTTACTCCGCTATTACCAAGTTGAAGATTAGCATCTCTTCCAATATTCATAGTGAAATTAAAAGCTTTAGCTGTTTTACCAGAATTTGTATAGTCAGAACTAGATGGATCCATTATTAATGCATAGTTGTTTCCACTTTCATTAAATTTAACTTGAGTTGTGCCTGCTGTTACAAGAGATTGGATAATACTGTCATATTCAGAAGCAAAACATGGAGCAGCAAATGCTAGTAACTTATATGTTGGAACACTTGAAGCATCTATTATTCCTCGAATTCTATCGTAACCTTGTTGAATAATGTTATTGTAATAGTTTGTTGTCTGACCTGAGCATGAGTGATCCCATGTATGGTTTCCAAAACTCCAACCTTGAGCTAACAATGTTTTCATGTCAGGAGCATCGATGATCCAGCTTTCTTGTCTGGTATCACTTATTGTATTGGCTATCATGTAAAGAGTTCCTCTATAGTTCTTAGAATTAAGAACATTAATTGAACCCCATAAGTTAGTATTGTCATCGAGACTATGTGACCAAGCCCACTTTTTATCATCTTTAAGAACTGCTTTTGTAAGAGATCCAACTTCACTAATACCTCCATTCTTTTGAAAGTTAATTTGTACGTTTGAACCAGTGGTATCAAAGATAAGATCTCCAGTAGATGGATTATATACAGAATCTACTGCTTGGCTATCTACTAAAACAGTTGGAGAAGTTACAGTTCCTAAATGTATCTTTAAAGTTAACATCTTGTAATATAGATCAGGAACTGAACTCTTATTTAAAGTATATGTTAAAAGATATCTTCCACTTTTATTCATCACATGAATAGTTACAGCCCCAGTTGCAGTTCCACCATTACCATCAGATATTGTATAGGTAAGACTATCATCTCCGTAATATCCAGTAGTTGGTGTATATACAATTTTATTATTCGTAATTACTGAATTACCATGTGAAGGACTTCCTGGATTTGCAATTGTTATTGTATTTCCATCAGGATCAGAATCATTTGCAAGAACATCAATTGTTACTGGATCTCCTGCAAGTGTAGTTGCTGTATCTGCTTGAGTTATAGGATTTGCATTTGGCATATTATATGTAATTGTCAGAGTTGGTTTCGGATTTACTGAATTGAATTCATATGACATATACTTTCTGTTTGCATAGTTTGAAGTTCCATTATCTCCTAAGTAAAGAAGAATACTATTTCCAGATGCCCATCCTGGTCTCGAAGTAATTTCATTTATAACTGCTTTAATGTCAGGAGAAGTTATCAAATCTCCATAGAGTTGAGTAATGATTCCATTCCAACTTACTTTTGTAGTTGTTAGTATACCCGCTTTTGAGCTAAATTCAGCTTGAGAAGTTGGAGCAACACCATTATCTACTGCGTTTGCAGCCACTTGTACATTTACACCAGAAGTATTCTCATTTGTAGCTGCTGAGTAAGAAAAGTATGCAGATACGATATTAGCATTCTTAGGAATTGCTATGTTATTGAATCTGAAAAAGTCATATACACTAACAGTTCCATCTTTACCAATTCTTGGCTGGGTATCTGTATTGCTAAACACGTTATTGTCTAACATTGAATCATCAGAACCTGCAGAAATTGCAGAAGTTACTACAGTATCTCCCAAAACAGAAGGTTTAGAAGTTTTGGCTAATTTGTAATATACAAATGTATTACAAATAACAAGAGCTAAAGCTAGTACTACAAGAGAAAGTTTTATCCTCTTAATGTTCATGAACGGCAGTAAATAAATATACCAATATCTAGTATATTAAATATTATTTTCTTTCACAATCAATTTTGAAATTATTTTGAAAGGATTAGGAAATCTACATCAGCTGGTGCTGTTACGCCTGCTGGCAAACTACCGGTTTCTCCACCAATTGTTGTAGCAATTCTAGAAGCTGCGTCAGATTTTGTTCCTTTAATATCTACAACAAGATTCTTCTTTAGAGTTGTTGGATTCTTTGCTTCAATTTTATTAGTTACATTTACAGAAGTACCAAGCTCACTTGCTATTGTTGTTGCAACAGCTGCCATAGCTTCTTTAGTTCCTTGTAACACAACACTTACTTGAGAGGTATTATTTATTAATATAGGACCAACATTTACAATTAGATTATCCTTTTCTCTGAAAATAATTGCCTTTTGAGCTTTTGTATATATAATTATTTTATCCCCATTTTGTGAATCAGAAAAAAATGCTTGATCCTTTAATTTTTCTTTATCAAGTACTTCAGCAATTGTTGGAGTTTCATCTGTTGGGAGAACCATTAATTTACCCAAGCTCTTTAATAGAGTATCACTTGCTTGCTGACCTAATACTTGTGGATTATCTTTTATTGTTGTGTACTGCTTATAGAAATAGAAAGAAGTTGCACTAAGTCCAACAATAACCAAAACAAGTACTATTGCAAGAATAGGGGGTCTCTTTTCTGAAACATTTAAATTCAATTTATTTGCATTTGGCATATGGAATAATGTTAAAAATAAATATATTAATGTAATTAATCTGTTCCGTTAGACATTCCCATACCGAATAAATTCATTGTATCTACAGTAACACTATTTGTACTAGTTCCATTTGTTACCCAAACCTCTAAATAGTCATTTTGCGTCATACTCACAAATACATGAAGTGTTCCTGTACCTGTTATTGATGTACTTGCAAGAGTATTCTTAAGTAATGCTCCACTTAATGCAACACCATTTTTATATAACTGGAATGTAAGTGTCTGATTTGTACCAGCTGAAGTTTTATATGTCAAGTCAGCAGCAATATGAAATACTTTTGTCTTTGTACCTGTGTATCTTAATCTGTTATTTAGAGGCATATCAAATTGATTACTAAGTCCATTCAGAGTTGTTGTACCAGCTACTTTTACTAATGTTCCAGCAACTGCAATAGTAGTAGCAGTTGCATTACCAGTCATGTATTGCTCTCCCATTGGAGCCATACCAAGAGCAGTTACTTTACCTGCAGAGTCTTTTGTTTTTAGAGTTCCAGCTTCTGAGAATATTACTGCTGAACCAGTTGGTGTTCCTGTTGGAGCAGTTGAATCAGCAAGTACAATAGAATTCGTTGCACCTGCAGGTGCAGTTGCCGTTCCTATTGTTAAGTTTCCTGATGTAAGAAGTCTCATTTTCTCTGTATTATTTGTATAGAACGCAATTGCATTATTATCTGTTGTTCCAAATACTGCTAGACCACCAAATGCATTCCCATTATTTACAAAACATGTACTACATACTCCCTGATTACTCCAAGATAAATTACCAGAACCATCTGTAGTTAACACTTGAGTATTTAATCCTGCAGAAGTTGGAAGAGTAAACGTTAAAGCCCCGGATGCAGCACCTGCTTGAAGAACTGTATTGTTTGCATTGGTTGAATTCTTTAAGGTAACTGAACCTGTTGTCGTACTTGCAGTTCCTAAAGTTAAACCATTAAATGTTGGAGTACTTGTAGTTGCAATATTCTGAGGTAAAGATAGTGTAATACTTCCAACTCCATTACTTACAACAACTTGATTTGGTGTTCCTGTAATTGTTGCTAAGGTGTATCCTGTTCCATTTCCAATAAGTAATTGCCCATTTGCTGCTGATGATCCATTAACTCCAGTTCCTCCCCTAGCGCTTCCAAGTAATCCACTCCATGCAAGAGTTAGAACATTACTTGTAATACTCCCAGTTACATTTGTATCATTAGTTATAGAAGTTGGAACTGCTGTTGAAACTCCAAAAGTTACATTTCCTGAACCAATTAGTCTACCTGTTAAGGTTCCTGATGTAGTAACTGCAGTTCCTGCAATAATATTTCCATTTCCACTTGTTGTTAAACATGTAGGACAATCTAGAGCAATACTTCCTGCTGAGTTAGTAACTGTAAGTGGTCCCCCTTGAGAAATAGTTGCTAATGTATATCCAGTTCCATTACCTATTAAAAGTTGTCCACTTGTTGCAGTACTACCATTTACTCCTGTACCACCCCTAGCAGTTCCTAATTGTCCAGTCCATCCCATTGTTAATACATTACTTGCAATACTTCCAGTTATATTTGTGTCATTCGTTACCGAAGTTGGAACACTTGTAGAAAGTCCGAAATTAACATTCCCTGAACCAATTAATCTACTCGTTAATGTTCCTGTTGAGGTTATTCCTGTTCCAGTAGTTAGATTACCAACACTTGTATTCAATAGACATGTAGGACAATCAAAAGATACACTTCCTGCACCATTAGTTACGGTTATTGGTCCACCTTGAGTAAGAGTTGATAGTGTGTATCCTGTTCCATTACCAATTAATAGTTGCCCATTCGCTGCAGATGAACCATTTACTCCTGTACCACCTCTAGTCGTACCTAAAAGACCTGTCCAAGCCATTGTTAAAACATTACTTGAAATACTTCCTGTAACATTTGTATCATTTGTAACCGATGTTGGCACTGATGTTGATACTCCAAAAGTTACATTACCTGCTCCTATTAATCTACCAGCAATAGTTCCAGAAGTTGTTACTCCAGTTCCTGCAACAATGTTTCCATTTCCACTTGTTGTTACACATGTTGGACAATCAAATGAGATTGATCCTGCACCATTTGTTACGGTTATTGGTCCACCCTGAGTAAGAGTAGCTAGTGTGTATCCTGTTCCATTCCCAATCAAAAGTTGTCCACTAGATGCTGTAGCACCATTTACTCCTGTGCCACCTCTTGATGTACCTAGTTGCCCAGTCCATCCAATTGTTAAAACATTATTAGCAATACTTCCAGTTACGTTCGTATCATTTGTTATTGATGTTGGCACACTTGTTGAAAGTCCTAGCGTTACATTCCCAGCTCCTATAATTCTTCCTGTAAGTGTACCTAAAGTTGTTAAACCTGTTCCAACTGCAATATTTCCATTACCTGCTGTTGTTACACATGTTGGACAATCTACTTGTATTGTTCCTGCTCCATTGGTTACAGTTATTGGACCACTTTGAGTAAGATTTGCAAGAGAATACCCTGTTCCATTTCCAATTAGTAGCTGGCCGTTTGTTGCAGTCGAACCATTTACCCCTGTACCACCTCTGCTTACTCCAAGTTGTCCTGTCCAACCAAGCGTTAAAACATTGCTTGAAATACTTCCTGTTACATTAGTGTCATTGGTAATAGAAGTTGGAACATTCGAAGACACTCCAAATGTTACATTTCCAGCACCTATTAATCTTCCAGTTAGTGTTCCAGAAATATTTGCACCCGTTCCAGAAACAATATTTCCATTTCCACTTGTTGTTACACATGTTGGACAATCAATTTGTCCATTTGTGCTGTTGTAACTAATAACATTTATTCCAGATATTGCATTTCTAGCTAAGGTATTTGAAAAATATTTATTAACCACTCCTTCTGGAATATTATCTGAGGTTACATTAACAACTCCTTGAAGACCATTAAAACTTAATACATCTGTATGTACCTCTCCTACCTTGTTCCAAACACTTCCGTTATTTACAATCCAATCAGCAACACTCCATGAAGAATTTCCATCTATTGTGGTTGACCCAGCTGTGTCAACGATATAGAAATCTCCACTTACACCTCCTGCTCCACCATTTCCTAGTGTTGGTGTATTTGTTGTTGCATTCCAATTCCCTTTATATTTCAAACTTCCAACAATTTGAGAAGGAAGTAATGAAGTTTGAATCTTTCCACCACTATCCAGTAAGTTCATCCATGATTTGTTCCCAATTAAAACAGCTTTGTCATTTGCAGTGCCTGATCCTAAATCAGTTACATCTATTGCCCTAAAGCTAGGTGTTGTTGCACCTCCACTTATTGGTCCTGCATAGAATGTATTTGCAGATGTAATAGTACCTGCAGCAACTACCTGACATGTAAATGCAGACCCACTCCAACTAAGTCTTTCATTTGCAGTACAAGTTGGAGCATTGATTGCTAAGGCAGTTGAAGCACCAAGCACAACACTTCCACCACCAGACAAACCATTTCCACTACTTACAGTTACATTGGAGTTTTGAAGTTGAGCATTTAATATGCCTGCAGTTGCAGACAGGTTAGAAGTTGTAAGTCCAGATATATTTGTATTTGTTACTGAGGTTATTCTTCCATCTACATCTACTGCAAATACAGGAATCTGATTTGCACTTCCATAAGTTGAAGCACTAACTCCAGATGGATTCAATTCAAGATCTACATTTCCTGAACCAATAAGTCTTCCTGTTGTGGTTCCCCCTAAAGTTATATTTCCATTTGTTGAAGTCAAATTCCCATTACCAGATGTTGTTACACATGTAGGACAACTAATTGATACTCCTCCTGCTGAATTTGTAACAGCAATTGGACCAATTTGAGAAATTGTTGAAAGTGTATATCCACTTCCATTACCAATAAGTAACTGGCCATTTGAAGCAGTCCCACCATTTACACCTGTACCACCTTTGGCAGGACTTAATTGTCCACTCCATGCAAGAGTCAATATATTGCTTGATATACTTCCTGTCACATTTGTGTCATTAGAAACAGAAGTAGGAACACTTGAAGATACTCCAAATGTTACATTACCAGAACCGACAAGTCGGCTTGTTAGTGTTCCTGATAAGTTTGTACCCGTTCCTGAAACTATATCTCCACTAGAGGTAGTTGTTGCACAAGTAGGACAACTAATTGATATTCCTCCTGCTGAATTTGCGATTGATATAGGACCTACTGGAGTTATTGTTGAGAGAGAATACCCGGAACCATTTCCTATTAACAACTGCCCATTTGAAGCAGTAGTTCCGTTTACTCCTGTTCCACCTCTTGCCACACCTAATTGACCATTCCAACTCATTGTCATTACGTTGCTAGTTACACTAGCATTTATATTTGTATCATTTACTATAGAAGTAGCAACACTTGGAGTAAGTCCTATTGTTAAATCACCTGAACCAATAAGTCTATTTGATAAACTACCAAGGCTAGTTATTCCAGTTCCTTCAATTATACTTCCACTTGATGTTGTTGTTGCACATGTTGGACAAGATAAAGTAATTGTTCCAGCACCATTTGTAACAACAAGAGGTCCGCTATTTATTAAAGTTGCAAGGGAAAAACCCGAACCATTTCCAGTAATTAATTGACCTGGCTGAGCACTTCCCGCATTTAATCCTGTACCACCTCTTGATGCTGGAAGAGTTCCATTCCATCCCATTGTCATTACGTTATTAGCAACACTTGCCGTTACATTTGTATCATTTACAATTGATGTTGCTACAGATGGAGTTAATCCAAATGTAAGATCTCCACTACCCACTAACCTATTTGCTAAAGTTCCAACAGTTACTATTCCAGCTCCTTCAATTACACTTCCACCATTAGATGTAGTAGCACATGTAGGACAATCTATTGATATAGAGCCTGCACCATTTGTTACAGTTATCGGTCCTCCTTGAGTAACATTTGCTAATGTATATCCAGTTCCATTTCCAATTAAAAGTTTTCCATTTCCTGCAGTTGCACCACTTATCCCAGTACCACCTTTTGCTGGACTTAACTGTCCTGTCCATCCTAAAGTAAGTACATTACTAGAAACATTTCCTGTTACATTGGTATCATTAACAATTGATGTTGGAACACTTGAAGATACTCCAAAAGTTACATTTCCAGAACCAATAAGCCTATTAGTTAAAGTACCAGAAGCACTTGCTCCAGTTCCTGCGATTAAATTTCCATTTCCAGATGTAGTAACACAAGTTGGACATTCAATAGTTACACTTCCTGGTCCATTGATTACAGATATAGGGCCACCATCCCCTGATAAATTAGCCATAGTATATCCACTTCCGTTTCCTATTAAGAGCTGACCATTTAGAGCAGTTCCTCCATCCACTCCAGTACCACCAACTGATGCTCCAAGAACTCCATTACTAATTACACTTGCATCAAGTTGCATTGTCCCTGCTTGAGTTAATCTTCCTTGTGCATCTACTGTAAATGTTGGAACTGCAGTTGTAGATCCATAAGTACCTGCAGATACTGCAGTATTTGTTAGGGAAAAAGTTACATCACCTGCTGAAATTAATCTATTTGAAGTAAATCCACTTAGAGTTATTCCATTACCATTAAGTAATGATCCATTTCCAGATCCTGCTGTTACACAAGTAGGACAGTCAATAATACCTAAAGAGTTATTAAAAGAAATTGGACCACTTCCTGCAATTGCATTTCGAGCTAAACTATTTGAAAAATATTTATTAATTAAACCCTCGGGAAGATTATCTGTATTTAATGTTATAACACCTTGAAGTCCATTTATACTTGTAACATCTGTATGTTCACTTTCAACTTTGTCCCAAGTAGTTCCGTTATTTACTATCCAATCTCCATTAATCCAAGAAGTATGTCCATCGATTGTTACATTTCCTGGAACGTCTATGATATAGAAGTCTCCAGCGGATCCACCAACACCACTATTACCAAGTGTTGGAGTATTCGTAGTAGCATTCCAAACTCCTTTATATTTCAATGATCCTAAAATTGAGGCTGGTAAGAAACTACTTTGTAATTTACCAGAGTTATCAAAAAGTGAGAGCCATGTTTGGTTTCCAATTAGAATAGATTTATTGTCTGCAGTCCCAGCACCAATATCTGAAGCAAGAATTGCTCTATACGCTGGGAGAGCTGGTGATCCACTTACAGGCCCTGCATAAAATGTTTTAGCTGAAGTTATTGTCGTAGCTGCACTTACTGAACATAGAAAACTATTTCCATTCCAAGTTAGTTTTTCGTTGTATGCACATGCAGGTGCATTAATTGAAAGTGAGATTCCACTTCCAAGTTGAGCTGCCCCACCTCCTGTAAGACCATTCCCTGCAACAATTTCAAAAGTAGAATTTTGTAATTGAGTATTAAATATATTTGCTGTATCAGATAAATTACTATGTGTAAGATTATTAATAGGAGTATTTGTGACGGATGAGATTCTTCCTTTTGAATCCAGATCAAAAACAGGAATACTACTTGTATTTCCATACATTCCAGCAGATACACCAGTATCGTTAAGTGCAATATTAAGTACCCCAGAACCCATAAGTCTATTTAGAGAAGTACCTGTTAGACTTAAATCAGCTCCTGTTGTTATATCTCCTGTTTGTCCTGTTGTTAAGCATGTAGGACAACTAATTGTAAGATTATTAGTACCTGAAGAAACTAATGGAGAATCAACTTTTATTCCAAGTATTCCTGTGTTGCTAAATATTGTTTTTGCTAAACTAAGACCTTCACCTGCTTCATATTCAAGTTGTTCAAAGGTTTTATCATCTTCTGATTCATGACTAATAACAGTCTTTTTTAAACTATTTAATTTAGAAGTAAGATCAGAAATATTATTTGAAAGAGATGTGTTTTCGTTAGTAATTTTCTCTATAGATTTTACAAGTGCATCCATCTGATCTTTATTCGGAGCAATTGTAATACTATTTATTTTATTAACAATAGTAGGATCTAAACTTTCAATCTTAATACTTCCAGGTTGAATGTTTTGAGACCCGACTTTCACTGAGTTACCAATAGCAGAAAGGATTGGGGTTGGGTTTTCTGGAGTACTATTCCTAATTCTGAAAAATAGATATCCAACCAAAAACAGTAATATGAATATTATTACTATTAGAAATTTAACCAGCCTATTTTTATTATTCAAAACCATACTCAGGTCCAGTAACTTGATTTAACTCATACATCTTTGCAACCAAATATTAAGTGGATATAAATCCTCATATATAATATATACTATTCAGAAAAATATTAAAAAAGATTATGGAGTAAAATAACTTACACTATTCTTATCTACTCTAACAAAATATGCTTTTTGAGGATCAATATAGAAGTCTGCACCATAATCTATTGGTTTTCCAGATGAGTCTTTATCTGTTATTGCATTTGTATATCTTCCACTATCCCACTTTGTAACTATCTTTGACTGTAATCCGCTATTATTCATTGAAGATATAAGTTCAAAGGCAGAATATCCTAATGTAACATTATTTGAATCTCCAGTTAATTTACTACTTACTTCTGATTTGCCCTCATCTGCAGAATATACCAATTTGTCAGTTTGAAAGTTCCAATTTTGATTACTATCTTTTGTAAATCCAGGATTAATTCCAATTAAATTCCATCCATTTGAGATATCTACTTTAGCTGAAGTTTCAGATGGAATTCCAGCAAATTCAAAATTAAGTTCTTTTTGAATTTTAATAAAATACCCTTTCCCCATTTCGATTTTAAAATCTTCATCGGAATATATTTCACTTCCTCTTATCTTATATGTACTCCATTTCCCATTTTTGTAAGTAGAGACATCTGTTGCATATCCTCCTTGTTTTGCAATATCCTTAAGTAAGCTTGATGCAGTATAACTATCTCCTGGGTTAACTACTGGACTAAATGTTTGCCAGCCTTGTGACAATTGATAGTTAAAAATGTAACTTACTTTGAGATTAGAATAGTCTAAATTTTCATTTTCAAGAATTCTTTCATCAGGGTCCATCTTGCCATTTCCATTAACATCGTAATATCCAACAAAATTTAAATTCATACCAGGATATTTAATTATTGTATCGTTTCCTGATTCAATCTTTATCTTTGCTAACAACATCTTATTGTTATGGAAACTTTCCGCATTTACAGCTCCACTTGCAAGAACAGTTGATTGAAAATTCTGATTAAGAAAACTTGTTTTGGAGATTATGTTATTTGGGCTAATAATTTTATTCAGATTTTCATTTGAACATCCTCCAGGTATTTGAGTATTTGGATTACAGTCAAAACAAGCAGAAGTTGCACTATTCTTAAGCAAGTCTGAATCTGCAAATTCTTTATCTTTCATATATTTGCATCGATCTGGGGATGAAGCTGCTAGTGCATCATTGTTTGTTAAAAAGAATTTTGCGGATTCTGCATAATCTTCACTAGGCCATGGAGTAGCATACTGATAATGCGATGCACTATTTGTTGAATTGCTAGGAATCATTTGTGACTTTGAATTTTTACAAAGTTCAGGATGTGCTAATTCCCAAGTTCTATTATCTTGTTTACAAGGATTTTCGTATACTTTAGTGATAGAACAGGTTTGTACACAAGCTGTTTGCAAAGCTTCTAATGGAGGACATACTGTACAGATATTTTTATCAACTTTTGTCCACCCAGTAGTTGCAAACCAATCTTTATTTTCTTCCGACCAAACAAGATCTTCTCTTACATCTATGGAGTGAGTAGCTTCATGGATAAAAAGTTCGTAAATTTGCATATAATTATACGAAGATGGGGAATTGAATACCATTCTTTCTTCATTTGCATTCGCTTTATAACCAGCCTCAGAATTTATCTCAGTAAATAAATCAAGTGAATTTTCTTTAAAATATTTTTCTTTTCCTCCAGCCAATAGAATTGTACGACAGCCTGATATTACAGAATCTAACTGTGTCTTTGTCCAAGCTTGCGAGGCGGAATTATGAAATTTAACGATTCCATCACAGCTTTTCTCCGCACTTGCCAAATCCTCACTATTTGCAAGTATTGTTGGATCCAAAGGGATATCGACTGTTCTGTTCAGATCACAAATATTATCATTTATCCACATGTCATTTCCTAAAGAATCCCTCCCATTACATCTTTTTGAACCATCAGAACTACAACTTCCATAAAGAGCTGTTGAACAATTGTCAAATAGGTTCTTATTATTTTTTGTTATTGATTGGGAACAAAGATAGGCATCTATTTCAGCACTAGTATATCCGTTGGAATAAAAATTAAGTTTGTTATCTAAATTGCAATTACAAGCACCATTAGTAATTTCGCCGTATCTTTTACACCTAAAGAGAGTATCTTCTTTTAGTGTAGTCATCATTTCATTAGTATTTATTGCTTTCCAAGATTCCCTATAATATGTATCAATATTAGGGTTACAATGGTTTTGCTCTGAAGTAGTTTGCGTATATTTCCCCCCATTACAATAAAGACTACCTACTGATTTATCAACCGCAACTGAACTTTCATATGTATCTAAATGAAAAATTGTAGATGGACAAGACCAAGTTCCAGATACACATGGAGTATTGGCTAAATATGTAGTTAAAGCTGCCAAATCATTCAAATTAGGAAGATTCTTTGTTACAAACAGTTCATCAACTTGTCCATTACAGTTGTTATCTTTTCCATCCAATCTTTCTACTGCACCTGGATAGACACTAGGGTCATTATCATTACAATCAACAAGTCCTAAGCCATCCACATTTGTACTATAGTATCCATCGCCATCTTTGTCTACCAAATTTGGATCAGAATTGTAGTTTTTGATTTTACATATGCTATCAACCCAATTTGTTCCACCACTATCGGTTTTTTCGCATCTTTGCGTACATATTTTAATATTATACCCTGATGCATTCTCAGGAGGTGGTTCAGAAATCTGTCTATATGATCCATAATCACATTTTGCTATTGAGCCAGGTATTGGAACAAGAGAATATGATGAAGCACCAGTTTGCTTACATAATTTATCCTGATATATCATTCCAGCGGTTTTGGAATTACAAAGTGGATTTGTTTCTCCAGAATTCATACATTTGTTTCCCATAACCTGACAACCAGATATATCAGAACAATCTGCTTTAGTGTAATAACTACAGTTAACGTTCCCAGAAAAAGAAGTATTATTAATACAATTACCACGCTCTGTTTCAATTTTCATTTGAGTTCCATCACAGTAAGCAAATGCATTACAGCCTTTCATTAATGGATCTAATGAATCAATCCAAAAGGGTGATGGTTTAATTGGAGAATTACAAAGAGAACTTCTAACTTCGGGAGATAAATTTGGATAAGCAGTTCCATTTCCACTATATGAACTAAGCTGATCACCATAGGACTTGTATTTTGTAACATCAACACTTTTACATTGATCAAAGTTCCTTACCATTACAACCCACTTTTTATTAATACATGACCTATACACACAAGGGGCATCAATATTTTCAAACTTTCCAGCTTCACAGCTCGCAAGATCTGAAGCACTGAAGTTACCCTTAGGAGAATCATATCCATCACAATTGCTATCTTTCCAGTCATAGGCTGTTTCAGTGGCTCCTGGATGAATACTAGGATCATTATCATTACAGTCAACACTTGCAGGAAATCCATCGTTGTCTTTATCAACGTAACTATCCCAATATGTTGATGCTGTAACCGCAACTTCTGTTTGTACATCTTTACACTTTGTCACATCACCATTATTCTTTATCAAACAAGCGTTTAGACTTGCTTCCGATGCAGTATTTCCTAAAGAGGCACTACAATCGACTTCTGAGGCTACTGAACCAGGTGAAAAACATTTGTAACATTTACCATTTTTAGAAAATGCATGACCTGAAGATATATCTGTCCCACAAAACTGAGTTGAGCTACCACTTGAATTACTCGTATTACAACTAGTATCTGAAAGTTTCATTGCAGAAACCCCTATTTGTACACATTGATAACAACTACCTCCAACATCAAACTTTTTTCCAAGATCAGTAATTGTGCAAGAACCACTTACAGAAGTATTGGTTTGGGTATTAGCGTTGTCAAGATCTGTTTTAGATATTTTGGCAAGTGATGCAGTAACCTTTTTTGCACCTTGTTGCGACTCTGTTTGTTCTTTAGGTGCTGGAGAATATGAGGTATTCAAACAAGAAGAATCATTTTCTATTCTTTCAACTACTGAACAATCAGGCTTAACATCATAGTTTTTTCTTCTAGGTGTCCCTGCTATACATTCCCCTATCTTTTTAGTTGCCTCACAGACTTTTGCATAGCCAGTAACACTTACAGGACATTTAGATGTATCTGTAATTGTTTCAACAGATGCACTGCAATCTGCTTTTTTATGATTTACTTGGTATTTCCCTGTATATATTCCATTTGTAATTTCACATCCCATATTTACTGTTTCATCTACACATGTATTAGTTCCAGTACAAGATCCATTAGCACATCTTTGAGAAGTACCATCACAAAACTGAAAGTTATTCCATTTTCCATTTTGACAATTTTGAACAGTCTTTCCATCACATCTTGTTTGACCTGCCGAACAATCTGGAATTGGGGTTTCTCCAACACAACCATTTGGTGTACATGTTCCTCCTCTTCCACAACGAGACCCTGCTACTCCACATGAATATGTAGAAGGTGCGGCAGTAGCTGGAGATGCAGTTGATGTCGCTGGAGCTGGTGCAGGATTTGTATCTACACATTTTCCACCATCACATTTCCTTGTAGTTCCATCACATACTTCTCCATTTATCCATTTACCTCCTGAACAATTCTGCACAGTCTTACCATTACATTGACTTCCTGAAGTACACTCTGGTGCTTGTGTTGTTGCGGCTGAACTTGCCTTTGATGTTGGTGCATTAAAATTGGCACAATTTACTATACATTGACCTTGTGCATTACAAACAGACTTGCCATCCGCTCCACATGATTCTGCATTTACTGGTCCAACAACTTTTGTATTTTGTGATTCAAAGGAAGAAGGGATTACTAAAAATATTTGAATTATGAAAAAAAGAATTGCAACAAATGCAACTCCTTTTGCAAGATAGGAGAAATAGATCTTTAGAAGTTTTTTTGATGTTGTAACAAGAAAAATTGTAAAGATTAATAGTAGAATTGGAAACAATATTATCTTTAATATTCTAATTTCTGGAAGTGAATTGATATCATCAAATATTTTTGGTGAGCTAATTAAACTTTCTGCATTAGTACCATTTACCAAGTTTTGCATATCTAGAGCTAATGGATTCAAGCTTTTATTCACTATATCTCCAAAGCTTAGATTTGCATTTTTATCAACAACTTCACTTTTAAGAGAGAGATCTATTAGTGGATCTGTAGCTGTATTCAATTGTTGGTATGTCAGTTTTCCTCTATTTCCCGAATCCACTTCAAATAGTAGATTAGTTTTAGTATCTGTTGGGAATATCGCACCACTTCCATCTTTAATGTTAGTTAAATCTAAAGTATAGCTTCCATTGTAATTGGTCACAGTGGATACCTGATTTGAATATTTATCTGTATCATTTTTTAAAGTAAGGTAAACTAAAGCACCCATTTGCGGATTTATTTCATCTGCTCTCATGATCCTTCCATATATAGGGGATGGTGAGGTATTTGTTTCGGGAGTAATATATGTAGATACAGTATCTGAACCTAATTGATTCGAAACATCATAAAGAAAATTTCCTGTTTCTATTCTAAAAGTATACTTTGTTTCAGGAGTTAGACCATTTACCTCAACATAGTGAGTAAAGAGTTTCTGTCTTGTATATTCTCCATACCAGTTTGCCTGAAGATCATCCCTTGTATCATAATACTTTTTTGCTGAGAATCTCGAAAGAATAGGATCAAAGTTGGAATTTTGCAAAACATACACTGCACCTGTTGTAACAGTATCTTTTGTGGTCCAAGAAAGATTGAATGATTGATCTGTTAAGTTAGTAAGTCTTACATTCTCCGGAACTACTGATGGCTCAGTTACGAATCTAATTGCAAAGATTGAGATAGTTAATATGATTAAAGAGATCAGAGAAAAAACAAATATCTTATGAAAACGAGAGTTATGTAGAAAAAAGTACTTAATATTTTGTAAACGACTATTACTCAATATATCTTACATTTTAAAATATTTGATTCTAGTATATATTTTCTTGAAGTTCATGCATAGAACATTTTCGAAGAAATCGTTATAGTATTTTTACATCACTTAAGCTTTTAATGTCCTCTGTTTTTACAATATCCTCTTCACTTTCATATCTTCCTCCAACTCTTCTAAGTCTAATAAGTTTTAATTTGTCGTTATAAGTATTCGTGAATTTATCAAAACTTGAGGGACGATCATCTATAACGGTTAGAGATGGAAAACTCATATCAAAACATTTAACCATAAGTTTATTGTTTTCTTTTTCTTCAAGTTGATTAAACATCCAAAGATCTTTTTCAACTAAAGTATATATTGCACCTTTTAGATACTTATCTATCCCTGAAGATTTTCTTTTATTTATTTGGAATTTTTCAGCACCAAGTGTGAATAATACAAAGTTATTACTATTCGAATATTTTTCTAAGAATGGAATAACATCAGGAAAAAGATATTTAAAACAATTATCTAATTCTGTATAGAAGGCATCGTGAACTTTAGGTTCTTCAATATTAAATCTCTGTGACAATATCTTTATTTGTTCATCCATTTTAACAACATGAAGATCTGTTGTTACATCAAGATATGATTGATCCCAGTCAGTAGCTTTTATTCCTATTCCAACACAATTTGCCTTTATTGCTTGTTTAACAAGAGTAAAATCTGAAATAGTGTGATCAAAGTCAATTAACACAAGTGGTTTAGACTCATCAAATTTCCCAAGTTTTTCAAAATAGTACTCCATTAACGAATTATCATTTTAATATATTCAGATTATTTCTTTCCCTCTATACTATATCTTATCTGTAATTAAACAGAAAGATAAGAGCAAAGAAAATGTTTTAAAATACTTTGGATAATAATCAAGGGATGTGTATAATAGTTAGGTTAAATATATACTAACAAGCTTGAATTAATATGAAAAAAATACTCATTATCTTAGCAATAATATTAGCAATTGGTGCAGTTGTTTTCTTTGCTACAAGGAGCAAAACAACTGTAGCTACAGATAATGTTACTTACGAAAAAGTTTCAAAGGGAGATATTAATCTAACTGTTTCAGGAACAGGAAGTGTAGTTTCCAAAACTACTCAAAATGTTGTGAGTAAAGTTCAAAGTAAAGTTACAGAAGTAGATGTGAAAGTTGGAGATAAGGTTACAAAAGGACAAGTAATTGCTAAGTTTGACGACTTCGATCTTCAACAAGCCGAAAAATCTGCAGAATATAACTATAATGCAGCATACTATAGAAGAGAGCAATTGAAATCAGCACCTGTGAAGGATGACAATGCAATTAAGCAAGCACAACAACAATTGAATGCAGCATCTGTAAGCGTAGATAGTGCTAAGAATAGTCTTAACAATGCAATAATAACTTCTCCAATAGACGGAACAATAATTACATTAAACGTTAAGGTTAATGACTTCGGAAGTTTGACTGCACCAGTTGCTATAGTTCAAGATTTAAGTTCTCTTGAAGCACAATTAAACGTAAATGAAATAGATATAAATAAAGTTAAAGTAGGTCAAAGTGTAGATCTAACAATAGATGCAATAGACGGGGTTAGAAAAGACAAAATAACTAAGATTGAAGATAATGGATTAAATGTAAATGGAGTTATTAATTACATTGTAAGAGCAGATATTGAAAAGATAGATGGACTTAAAACAGCCATGACAATTAATGCAGATATTGCAGTTCAGGATAAGCTTAATGTATTAAGAATACCTGCAGTAAGTGTAAAAATTGCTAATAATGTAAGTACGGTTCAGGTTGTTAAAACTGGAAGTAGCTTAACAAAACTAACATCTAACGACATCGAAACCAAAACTATTGAAACAGGCCTTAATAACAACTCATATATTGAGGTAATCTCAGGACTAAGTGAAGGAGATTTAGTAGTAACTTCCGTAACAAAAGCATCTGGTGGACTTTTCGGTCTTAGTGGTAATAGTGGAAACTAACAGCATGATAGAGTTAAAAAACATCACCAAAACATACAAGACAGGACCTGTTGAATACAATGCTCTCAAGAATATTTCATTCAAGATAGATAAAGGTGAATTTGTTGCCATTATGGGAGCCTCAGGTTCTGGAAAATCTACTACTATGCATATACTTGGTTGTTTGGATACCCCTACGAAAGGAGAGTATCTTCTAAATGGAAAGAATGTAGGAAAACTTACAGACGAGGAACTTTCTGAAATTAGAAACCAGGAAATTGGGTTTGTGTTTCAAGCATTTAATCTACTACCGAGATATACAGTTCTAGAGAATGTTTTACTACCATTCATATATTCAAAAGTACCATCTAAAGAGAGAAAAAGAAGAGCTTTGGAAGCTATAGAAAAAGTAGGGCTTTCAGAAAGAATGAATAATAGATCAAACCAATTATCTGGAGGACAAATACAAAGAACAGCAATAGCAAGAAGTCTTGTAATGAATCCAAGTATAATACTTGCAGATGAACCTACTGGAAATCTAGATTCTAAAACATCTCATGAAATTATGGATGTATTTAAAAAACTTAATGAACAAGGCAATACAGTTATAGTCATAACTCATGAAG
>JBAXRR010000009.1:0-34186 GCA_037131125.1 bacterium | reverse complement strand
AGCTAATGGTGTAGATAGAAAAAAGAAGGTTGGATTGGAAAAGAAAGAAAAGAAAGTTGAGAAAGTAGAACAAAAGAATAAGAAAAAAATTAAGACAAAATCGAAAAATAAAAAGATAAGCAAAAATGCAAAATAACGAGAATATAAAAACTGAAGATTTTATTAATGCCTACCGATCTTTTGACAGGTCTAATAAAGGTGAGGTTCTAAGTTACTATTCAAAGTGTAATCACTCAACTTTAAATGTTCCTGCTATCTTTGTGGTTCTATCCAGTGTAATATTTCTATTAGGAGGAGTTGTTATGTTCACAATTAACCAAAATAGTGATGATGTTGCTCTTGTAAAGAATGACACTAATATTGCTAGTTCAATGTCGAAAGATGAAAGGGTACAAAGTGTAAGATCTAATCTTGAAAAATATAGTAGTACAAATATTAAGACAAATGATTTTGATAACACTCCTAAGATTGATCTAGCATCTTTTGAATTTTAATATAAACATATGAATGTCAAAGTAAAATATATTCTACCTCTAGCTATAGTCATCTTCTTTATAAGTGTTGTTGGTGTTAATGCTCAAATGGAAAATCTTAGAGCCGATTATGATTCCAAACTTGCAACATATGATCAAGCTAAAACAGATTATTTAAAACTGAAAAATTTATCCTCAACAGATTCTCAAAGAGTAGAAGGTGCAAGAAAGGTACTAGTTACAAGTCTAGATAGTGTAAATGCATATATGAATATGTTTAAGAGTAAGTTGGATTCTATAAAGCCAGCAGAAGGGGAGGGATCTATTGGAAATCTTTCAGATAAATATATTCAATTAACTGGATTAGATAGAAAGATACAAGATGCAAAAAGTCTTGATGATCTCAAGAAATGCCTTACGGATACAAAAACATTTTGGCAAGAAGTTGTAGATTCTTGTAAGTATGTACAATCTAGATATATGCTTTTCCAAACTAATGAGGCTTATCTCAAATTAAATCAGGTGGCAACTGAGCTAGATTCCTTTGTAGATTCTGAGGAGTTAAAAAATGCAAAGAACTCGCTTACAAGCTCAAATACTGAATTTACAAACTACTATTCACAGATGTTGAAGAAATCTCAATCAGATATGAACTCAAGTTATGCAGATCTGCAAAGCAATGTAACTAAATATTCAAAAGTATTAGGAGATACTGAAGCAAGTTTAGCTAAAGTTATTCAAAAAGCGTCAGAATAGAAAAAATATATAAAGATATGAATAATATTCCAAGGCTTACCAAGGAGAGTGTAAAAGAAAACAAGAGATTTACTTCCTTAATAGTTTTGGCTATAGCAATCATAGCGATATTATTTTCAGTGTTTGTAAAAGTTTCCAGAGACGCAGAATACTCCAAAGCTCTTAAGGAACTTCAGAGTAGTTCTGTCTCATCTTCCACTTCGGTTAATTCTAGTGGAGAAAGTAAGATTGAAAGCCTTCTTAGAATGAGTAAAGCAATTACTAATGTCAGTAACGACATTAGTAATTTACAAATTGAGGCTAAGATTGGCTTTAGTGATTCAGATACAGGACTTAAAATTGATCAGACTCTATAGAAACCATTTCAGTATTTTCTGAATTTCTCATTTTCTTCTCAATCTTTCCTTCTTTTAATGTTCTTTCAGAAATCACTAGTCTTACAGGAATACCAATTAAGTCTGCATCATTGAATTTTTCACCAGGATTAACTCCAAATCTATCGTCCCAGAGAACTTCTTTACCTTCACTTTGAAGTTTTTCATAAAGCTCATTTGCCTTTTGGAATACCTCACTATCTTTATCTTTGCAGATACTAATAAGATGGTAATTGAAAGGTGCTATTTGAGCTGGCCATATTATTCCTTTATCGTCATGGAACTTTTCAACAATAACTCCCATAATTCTAGAAGTTCCAATCCCATATGAACCCATCCATACTTTCTTCTTGCTACCGTCTACGTCTATGTAGTTGAAGTCAAAAGCATCTGAATACTTAGTACCTAGAGGGAATATATTTCCAATTTCAGATGCTCTAATTTCTTCAAGCTTAGAGAAGTCTATTCCTAACTTCTTTGCATCTTCAGGAGTATTAATCTCTTTGTTATATGCAATTTTGTTAGCTCTATCCAAGTATATGATATCTTCCCCAGAGTCTAAGAGTAATTGAAACTCATGAGAATAGTTCTTAGTAAAGTCCCCTCCAGATGCCAATGTCAGAAACGTATCTGCTCCAATTCCTAGTTCGTTGAATATATCTACATACTTTTTCTTAGCAACCTCATAGAAAGCTTTCAAATCCTCTTCAGATTTATTGAAAGAATAAAGATCTTTCATTCTGAACTCTCTTCCTCTCATAATCCCAGATTTAGCTCTAGCTTCGTTTCTAAACTTTGTTTGAATCTGGTAAACATACTGTGGTAAATCCTTGTAACTTAATACAGATTCCTGCATTAAAGGTGTAACCATATCTTCATGAGTAGGAGCTAGTATATATTCAGCTGAATTCCTCTCAATAGATGGCTTATTTGCTCCCGATGCTTTGAAAAGTACATCTACACTATCTATTCTTTTGGTTGTTTCCCATAAGGATTTTGGGTGAAGAGAAGTCATAAGCATTTCAGATGCTATTTCATCCATATGCTTACGTACTATGTTTTCAATTTTAGAAAGAACTCTTACACCAAGTGGCAAGAATGTATATGCACCTGCCATTTCCTGATGAATATATCCAGCTTTAGTTAAAAGCTTTCCATTAACGGATTCTATTTCAGATGATACCTCTCGTTTTGTTTTAATAAAGTTTGTTGAGAATTTCATGTTAGTTGGTAATTAATAAATATTATTATGATACTGCAAATTTCTTGCTAATTATATTCAATAATGTTTTACCCCAAAGGGGGTAACTCCACATTTATTTCTTAGTGAATTAATTCTCCAAATTAATTCAGTTTTTATATATATTCTTTCAACTATTTCCATAATATATTTATAGATACAAAAATCCCGTCAATACACAAAGCTTTCGCTTCATGTAAGGACGGGATCTAATTTCTCGTGTTACCACCTTACTTTACTAGAATATTTACTTCTAGCCTCATTCTATCTTTTGTTTCTGATAGTAAGAAGAGTGTTAGTAATCTTAAAGATATTTTCCACTCATGCTCAAAGGATAGGAAGTCCTTTTCAATGCACTTACTAATGCTAACTGGTTATATAGATAATTGTCAAATATTAAATTCTTACTGGAAAATATACTATTTCAAGATCTTGTGGATTAATACCTGTATCAATTACATCTGCCCCTTTAATATTTTCATTTCTTAACATAATAGCTGTAGCAATTCCTGCACCAACATATAAATATGCTTTTAATGTCCGAAGACGTAAAAGTAGTGATAATGCGTCTACTGGTATTCTGTCAGCTCTTATTGCCGAATCAATTGGACTTTCAATTTCTGGGAAACAAATAGTTGTATCATTATGAGGATTAGTAACTTCATATCCTTTCCCATATTCTACTATACTAAATACCATGTTTCTAAAAATAAGAAAATAATGCTCAGATTCTACTCCTTATTGTTAGAATGGCAAATCATTTGGATCGATTAACTCTTCTGGGTTATCTCCCTTATCTTCTTTCTTTGCTTTAGTTGTCTTTGCAGGTTTGCTAGGAGTTTCCTGATCTACTGGTTCTGAAGCCTGATTTGCACTAGCTCCCATAGATTGTCCCTTACCTTCGTATCTATCTATTAGTATTAACTGATCCGAAACAACTTCTGTCTTGTAGTTCTTTTTTCCAGGATTGTTTGGATCGTCCCAGCTTCTTGTGGTTAGTCTTCCTGAAACAAATAGTCTTGTTCCCTTATGTGCTCTTTGAGCTAAACTAGTTGCTTGGTTACCCCAAACTACTACGTTATGGAAATCTGTCTGTTCTTTCCATTCATCTCCCTGCTTATATCTTCTGTTTGTAGCGATTCCAAAGCTTACTACTTGAGTGCCAGTACCAGTACTTCGAACATTTAGATCACTTGTTATATTGCCTAAAAGTTCTACTCGATTTAAGTCTCCGAACATATAATTAAGAATAAAAAATAATTGAATCTTTGCCATTCGTTTTTACAACATATGGATATAAATAGCAAAGAATTCAATTTTATTGTAATATCCCATATGTTAATTAAATATTAAAAAAAGATAATGACCAAAAGATTTCAAATTGCTACAGTTCTAGTTATGGTAATAGTTACCATTGGGACAATCGCTATTTTAATTTTTAACCCTAATACTACGGATAACACTAATGTAAAAGGAGCAACTGCTCCAAATTGTACAACTACAGCAGAAGCAGAGGTTACACTTCCAAGTGGACTTAAATACCAGAAGCTAAATAGTTGTGATGGAGCAGAGCTTAAAGAAGGACAGACAGCAACAGTTAACTATGTGGGAACTCTAACAAATGGTACAAAGTTTGATAGCTCAATAGACAGAGGTCAAACATTTGATGTTGTTAATGTGGGGAAAGCTCAAGTTATTGAAGGATGGAATATTGGTCTTATTGGAATGAAAGTAGGTGAGAAGAGAAAATTAACAATACCACCATCTCTTGGATATGGAGCACAAGCTCAAGGATCTATTCCTGCAAATTCAACTTTAATATTTGAAGTTGATCTTATTGCAATAAAGTAAGTGTATTAATTTCAAATAGATAATAAAAGAGTCCCATTTCTGGGACTCTTTTTGTTACTACTTACTTCTTAACAATTAAGCTCACTGAATACTTATTGTAATAAGTGAGTTTGGTTTAGTTGTATCTGTTCCACCTGTAACAGATACTGTTAACTTTCTAGTTCCCTTTGTTCCAGTGTATGAGGTTATGAATAGGAATGAACCTGTATCATATTTCCATCCACTGTTAGTTAATTCAGTTTTGTAGTAGTTTTTAACATCATCTGCAGTTCTAGCAATACTCAACATAACTGTCATTACTTTGATATTGTTTACAGTTTGAGAAGATGTTGAAATCACTTTATATCCTGCCATTAATGGAACATCTGTTGGAAACCCATCTGGTAAAGCTGTGCCACTTCCAACTATTCCGTTTAATCCATTTGAAGAAGATGTACTCCCATTTTGTGAAGCATCTGGGGCAAGTAAACTACTTCCCGCAGAGTTAATAGTGTCACTCATTCTGCTTGTTACAAAATTTTCCATTCCATCAAGTGCTTTGTTTCCTAAATCTGTTCCTAAAGTTGCTGTTCTGTCTGCAATTATTTTCGTTCCTACAACTCCACAAACAGTACATAGAACACATAAAACTAAAAGTACACCTAAAACAATTAAAACTGTTTTAAGGGCACTACCTTTCTTTTCTTGAATAGGATTTTGTGATTGGGAGACTGGGGGAGTGTTTACAGGTTGCACTGGTTGCGCTTGTGTTTCCATAATTAGGGGTAAATAAATTAATATTAAATATGATAACAACAATGAAGATTACTCACAAGAAATTGAGAAATGAATTGTAGATAGAAACTTACTCGTTATTTCTCGTACATCTCGCTAGAGTACATAACCCCATCTGCGCTTAGGTCATATTCTTGGATTTCACTATCCTTAAACCATAGTTTTATTTCATTTTGAGCTTCTTTTGGATTCTCTGAAGCATGAAATAGGTTATGAATAGATCGTCCTTCTACATTTGCTACTGCTGGGCTATCTACTGAGAAATCTCCTCGAATAGTTCCCATTTCTGCTTTAAATGGAAGAGTACTACCTGCAAGTTTTCTAACCATATCTATAGCTTGTATACCTTCTACAATCATACATACAACTGGTCCACTTGTCATATACTTAACTAATGCTTCTGTTACTGCCTTTCCAACTTTAGATCTATCTGCGGTACCTAAGAATTCTGCTGCATCTAGTTCAAGATCTGTAAATGTTGAAAGTCCTTTATCTCCAAGTCTATCTACCCATGCTTGGTCATTCATTGGGTAGTGTTTGACTATCATGTCTTTTGAAGCTCTTACCATTTTAATTGCAACAATTTTAAGTCCAACTTTTTCAATTCTTTTAATAATTTCACCTGTTAAACCTCTCATTACTGCATCTGGCTTAACGATACAGAATGTCCTTTGTTTAAGGATAGCTTGTATCTTAGGGTGATTCATTTTGTCTTTTGACATAACTATACGGTTTAAAATTATTGAGCCATTATACACTTTGTGGGATTTACTTTCCATTAGTATCTTTTCAGCTTTTATTGACAATATCTCTTCCTAAGCCGGATAATATTCTTGTTACTAGCTCAGATGGCTGCTGTCTATCTAATAGGCAGAGGAAAGTCCAGGCATCATAAAAATTGTACTGCTGAAGTTTATATAGGATTTATCCTATATATTCTGGGCAGGTGGGTGTGAACTCACGGAGAAAAGGGCAACAGAAAACAAGTAGCCTTGAGCAATCAAGGTCATAGTGAAAAGGCGAGGTAAGAGCTCACCGCATACTTTGGTGACAAAGTATGGCACTGTAACCCCTACAAGATGCAAGGCGTAATTGCCGCACTCGTAAGAGCATTTATTCTTAGGAATAGACGAGAGAAATAGCTATCTAAACAGAACCTGGCTTATGGGCTAGTAACATTATTCTTTTATTACTTCTTTTTCTTTTACTATTGTCTTCTTTGTTTCTCTGTTCTTTTTAACCTTTTTAACGATAATGTTCTTTATTACTATTAGGATAATAACAAAGAGTATTCCTAACGCTATTTTCCAAGGGAATATTATAAGTGGAACTGTTTTCGTCGCTAAGGCTGCTTCACTTTTTTCGTTGAAGTAAATTACCTTCACAACTACATCAAAAACTCCAATCTTAAAGTTCTTTCCAAAATTAAACCCTAGGTTATATTTGTTAAAAATACTATCTACTAATGAAGTCTCTGAATTTAATTGGTTTTTAGAAACGACCCAGAACGCATTATCCCATGTTTCAGAAATTACACGAGAGCTTTTAGGAAGTATTCTTCCAGCTTTTTGGTTAAAAGCAAGAGTAGGAGTTATTTCTGTTTTTCCACTAGGAGAGATAAAGATATCTCCACCTGGTTCAACAATAGAGTTTCCATTATTCTTTACAGTTGTGTTAACTGTTACTGGAAGATATTCAAATATATTGAATAATTGAGTATTACCTTCTAAGTCTGTTAGATTTACATCAGAAATGTCTAAGTTAATAGATCTTTGGCCTTCAACGTCTACAAATACAAGTCCTGCAATATCTGAAGAGATACCAACTTGGGTGGTATCAGATAGTTTGTCTGCAGATTTATTTTCAGTAAATATTATTCCAGCTTGCTTTGTACCACCTGTAGCATTTTTAGGTATGTTTATTGTAAATGTAATATCTTTAGATTCAGCTTCTTTTTGAATAGAAACTTCTTTATCATTTATTGTTATCCAGCTTTCAAGTGAACTATCTACTTTTACCTCATCTGGGTTACTGTATTCAATCCAAAGTGGGTTACCAGTAGTACCATCTGAAGTGAAATCTTTTGCATATGGATAAATAGTTACACTTCTAGTGGTATCTTGAAAATCTCTAGTAACTCTGAAAGATCCCTTTATAGTATCTCCAGGTTTTCCTTTGTATTCTTGAATCAGAGGACTAATTATTAATCCATATTTAGGTGAAGCACTTGTCTGAGCTCTTGCTATATTTGTAAGAATAAACATTGCTAATATCAAAACCGTTGGAATTACCATCAATCTCGAAAATTTGTTTTTCATTTGTATAAATTAAGTAATTAATATATAGCAGATACTGTATATACTACAGTATGCAAATAATTTCCAGTGGGTGTGGATGCTGAAATAGCAACCTCATGTGTCATTAATGCTGTATTAGTAGTATCAGTGCCACTTGGAGCGTTCATTCCTGCGCTTGAATAAATATCATATGGACCACTTGTTCCTGTTATTTTGTATGCATTTAAAGCATTGCTTCCAAAATTTGCTAAATTCCTAGTAACAATTGCTCCACTTGTAGTAGAACCTGGATTAAGAATTGCTCCATAATCTTCAGTTCCGGCAACTATAGCTGTCCCTATTCCACCAATTGCAGCATTTTGAAAATTATGTAATCCATTTGAAAATTCAGTATCAGATTTATATGAAACTGTGTAACCATTGGCTGCATTTGTTCCTACTTTAAGTCTGTATGAACAAGTTGAAACTGTTGTAGTAGTAAGCACGCCAAATTCACAGAATTTTAATCCTCCAACATTATCTAATTCTGCACTATCGTCAGCATTTCTTATTGAAAAAGATATTGTTGGTGTAATCGTTCCAGTAAATCTTATCTGATTAGTGTTCCCTATATAGTAAAGAAAATGTCCTGTATCAGATGGAGTGTCTATATCTATTGAATAATTTCCACCACTAGAGGAAGTCGTTAGAAGGGATGCTCCAACAGATATTGTTACAGCACCACTTGAACAATTTAATCCAGTTATTACAAAAGATACGTTTGATGATGGGTGAACAACTGAAGGCATAGAAACACTCCCAGAACAAGTTCCTCCAGCTATAATATCTGTCTGATTTACAGAAGCAACAGTATTTACTCCGTTCAGAATTATTACAATTGTATCTGAAGCTATTACTGGATTTGTAATCGTAAAATTAATTGTCGGGGTAATAGGGGTATTAACACCAGATGCATTTAATAGTATTCCTGTTCCAGTTATGGACATTGAAGTTAAACCTGAAGCTTTAACTGGCACCTCATCTACAAAACCAATTACAATTAATAGTCCTAGTATTAATCCAAAGTATAAAAATATTCTCTTCATAAATCATAGTTTCTATTTATCACTGCATATTGTACTTTAAAAAGTAGCAGATGCTGTATAAGTAATAGTATGCGTATAATTTCCAGTAGGAGTTGCAGCTGAGATAGCAACTTGATGAGCAACTAAAGCTGTATTTGTAGTATCAGTACCAGAAGGAGCATTAGTTCCATTGCTGGTATATACAGGATAAGGACCAGATGTTTGAGTAATTCTATAAGCAGTACCAGCAGTAGCTCCAAAATTAGTATTATCTCTAGCAATGGTGGCGCCACTAGAAGAAGCACCAGGAGTTAAGACAATACCATAACCTTCAGTACCAGCAGTAATTGTAGTACCTGAACCACCAATAGCAGCATCAGTGAAGTTATATGTTCCATTAGTGAACCTAGTGTCTGATTTATATGAAACAGCATAACCACTAGCAGCATTGGTTGAAACTTTAAGTCTATATGAACATGTACCAACTGCAGCTGTAGTAAGTACACCAAGTAAACAAGTTTTAAGACCACCAACAGTAGCTTGTTCAGCAGAGTCAGCGGTATTTCTGATAGTAAAAGAAAGAGTAGGAGTAACAGTAGCAGTTACTTTGACTTGATTAGTTGATCCAACATAATAAAGGAAAGCACCATAGTCTAAAGGTGTCGTTATTATAATCGAGTTATTTGCACCAGTTGCATCGGATACAACCTTACCAGCTGCGATTGTAACTGTACCAGCACCAGCTGAACACGTTATTCCTGTCATAGATAATGTAATATTTGAAACAGGATGAGTAATTGTTGTCATTGTTGGTGTTCCAGAACATGTTCCACCTGTAGTTATATCTGAGTTTAATACGTTTGTTGCTGTATCTATACCATTAAGAACTATAGTAACGGTATCTGCAGGAGCAACTGAATTTGCTCTTGTAAATGTAATAGTTGGAGTAATTGCTGCACCTGTTGCAGATGCACCATTTGTAATACCAGTTCCAGATATTGACATAGTAGTAATACCTGAAGCTTTAACTGGGATAACAATAATTGATCCAACAACCAATAATACTATAATAAATATGCTTATAGATTTTTGAATGTTTACAATACCACTTAAATTCTTCATACGAAAATCATAATAAATATTTCAGAATTAATATACTCTTTTTTTTTAGAAAATGGCAGAGGCAGTGTAAGTGACTGTGTGAGAATAGTTTCCAGTAGGTGTTGCTGCAGATATTGCAACTTGGTGTGCAACTAAAGCTGTATTTGTTGTATCAGTGCCAGAAGGTGCGTTAGTTCCAGCAACATTATATACTGGGTAAGGACCAGCAGCCTGAGTAATTCTATATGCAGTACCTGCAGTACTTCCAAAGTTAGCTGCATTTCTAGTAACAGCAGCAGCACTAGATGAAGCACCAGGAGTTAAAACAACACCATATCCTTCTGTACCAGCAGCAATGGTAGTCCCAACACCACCAACAACAGCATCTGTGAAGTTATATGTTCCATTAGTGAGTCTAGTATCTGAGTTATATGAAACAGTATAACCACTAGCAGCATTAGTCGAGACCTTAAGTCTATATGAGCAAGTACCAACAGCAGCTGTAGTTAAAACACCTAAGACACAAGTTTTAAGACCACCAACTGTTGCTTGTTCAGCTGAGTCAGCAGTATTTCTAATAGCAAAAGATAAAGTAGGAGTAACAGTTGCAGTAACTTTAACTTGGTTAGTATTCCCAACATAGTAGAGGAAAGCACCATAGTCAGCAGCAGTAGTAATAACTATTGAATAATTACCTCCTGTTGCTAAAGATACAACTCTACCAGCAGCAACAGTAATTGTTCCACCACCAACAGTACATGTAAGACCTGTCATACTTAGTACTGGGTTATTCGTAGAAATTGTAATAGTAGTCATAGTAACTGATCCTGAGCAAGTACCACCAGCAGTAACATCTGCTTGTGCAATCGCTGCAACAGAGTTAACCATTCCATTTAAAGCAATAACTACTGTATCTGCAGGGGCTACTGCATTTGTAATTGTAAAATTTACAGTTGGCGTAAGAGATGCACCGGTTGCTGAGGCTCCTGCAGTAATACCAGTACCCGTAATAGACATACTAGTAAGTCCTGCTGCTTTTGTCGGGATCACAAAAGTTCCTCCTAATACTAGGAGAAAGATTATTGTTAATGTGATAATTCCCTTAAGCTTTTTCATAAATATATCTTATAAAATAATAAAAACAATAACAACTAAAAAGTAGCAGATGCTGTATAAGTAATAGTATGCGTATAATTTCCAGTAGGAGTTGCAGCTGAGATAGCAACTTGATGAGCAACTAAAGCTGTATTTGTAGTATCAGTACCAGAAGGAGCATTAGTTCCATTGCTGGTATATACAGGATAAGGACCAGATGTTTGAGTAATTCTATAAGCAGTACCAGCAGTAGCTCCAAAATTAGTATTATCTCTAGCAATGGTGGCGCCACTAGAAGAAGCACCAGGAGTTAAGACAATACCATAACCTTCAGTACCAGCAGTAATTGTAGTACCTGAACCACCAATAGCAGCATCAGTGAAGTTATATGTTCCATTAGTGAACCTAGTGTCTGATTTATATGAAACAGCATAACCACTAGCAGCATTGGTTGAAACTTTAAGTCTATATGAACAAGTACCAACAGCAGTAGTTGTTAAAACACCTAAGACACAAGTTTTAAGACCACTAACAGTAGCTTGTTCAGCTGAGTCAGCGGTATTTCTAATAGTAAAAGAAAGAGTAGGAGTAACAGTAGCAGTAACTTTAACTTGATTAGTATTTCCAACATAGTAAAGGAAAGCACCATAGTCTACAGGTGTTGTTATTATAATAGAATAATTTCCACCAGATGATGCAGCTGTTAATCTACTTGCTGCAATAATTACTGTACCAGCACCAGCAGTGCATGTAATACCTGAAATAGCTAGAGTTGGATTTGATGTAGGATGTGTAACAGTAGTCATCGCAACTGTTCCTGAACATGTTCCTCCTACAGTTACATCGGCTTGAGCTATTGATGCGGAAGTTGCAGTTCCATTTAAAACAATAGTAACTACATCAGCTGGAGCAACTGAGTTACCCCTTGTGAATGTAATAGTTGGAGTGATAGCTGCACTAGTTGCAGATGCACCTGCTGTTATACCAGTTCCAGATATTGACATAGTTGTAATACCTGAAGCTTTAACTGGGATAACAAATGACCCACTCAAAGCTATAAATATTACTATTATTATTGTAATTAATTTCTTTATTCTCTTCATTTGTCCATATATTTTAAATCACCTACATTAAAATACTGCAGAAGCAGTATATGTAACTGTATGTGTGTAATTTCCAGTAGGAGTTGCAGCAGAGATTGCAACTTGGTGTGCAACTAAAGCTGTATTTGCTGTATCAGTACCAGATGGTGCGTTTGTTCCAGCAACATTATATACAGCGAAAGGACCACCTATTTGAGTAATTCTATATGCAGTACCTGCAGTACTACCAAAGTTAGCTGCATTTCTTGTAACAGCAGCACCACTAGATGAGGCACCAGGAGTTAAAACAGCACCATATCCTTCAGTACCAGCTGTAATAGTAGTACCTGTACCACCAATAGCTGCATCTGTGAATAAATATGTACCATTAGAAAGTCTAGTATCTGAAGCAAATGAAACAGTATAACCACTAGCAGCATTAGTCGAGACTTTAAGTCTATATGAGCAAGTACCAACAGCAGCTGTAGTTAAAACACCTAAGACACAAGTTTTAAGACCACCAACTGTTGCTTGTTCAGCTGAGTCAGCAGTATTTCTAATAGCAAAAGATAAAGTAGGAGTAACAGTTGCAGTAACTTTAACTTGGTTAGTATTTCCAACATAATAGAGGAAAGCACCGTAGTCAGCAGCAGTAGTAATAACTATTGAGTAGTTACCTCCTGTTGCAGATGAAACTAATTTACTAGCAGCAACAGCAATTGTTCCTGATCCAACTGTACATGTAAGTCCTGTCATAGATAAAACAGGATTTGCAGTTGAAATTGTAATAGTAGTCATAGTAACTGATCCTGAGCATGTACCACCAGCAGTAACATCTGCTTGAGCAATTGCACCAGCCGAGTTTATCGTTCCATTTAAAGCAATAACTACAGTATCCGCAGGGGCAACTGCATTTGTTATTGTAAACGTAACTGTTGGTGTAAGAGATGCACCAGTTGCTGACGCACCACTAGTAATACCAGTTCCAGATATAGACATAGCAGTAAGACCTGCTGCCTTTGTCGGAGTTACTATTATAGTTCCACCAATTAAAAGAAATACTAAGATTAATGCTAAAATGCGATTAATGTTTTTCATAGGTATAATAATAAATATTACTTCGACCATACTAGGGTATTTTAAAAACCATTTCAATACTTTTTAGAGGTGTACTTTATAAAAAGATACTGAACGGAATTATGCTCTGTTATCAACTAAAAGGACGGTTGTAGAATTTTACAATCTGTTGAAATTGTCACTTTTTTGTTAACTATTTTTTTAACTTAAATATTTTTTGAATAGTAATTATGCTTATAAATTTTTTCTTGTGTTAACATTAATTTGTTAACATGTGGAATTTATTACAGGGTTTAGCTCAGTTGGTAGAGCGTTACTTTCGGGAAGTAAAGGTCATGAGTTCAAGTCTCATAATCCTGAAGTTAATAATGGGAATAGATAATATCTGCTTAACTGTTTGTTTGAACTTTTAATTGTTTCTTGTCGTAAACGTATATTCCAACAAGAATAATTATTACTCCAGTAACTCCAAGGACTATCATTTCAGTGCTTATATCAGCTAAACCCATATTCTTACTAAGTATTTTATCTATTGCTACTGTTCCCCATTTACTTGGGAGTAAATCATTGAACTCATATGTTTTACCCAATATATCGAATCGTGCAATACTTCCTATTCCTGAGATAAATGATCCTGAAAAGAATCCAAATATTATTGAAACAATAGTTCCAATATTTGTAGCAGCAGCAGTTTTCTTTACAAAGGAACCTATAAGTAGCCCAATTCCAATAACAAATAAAGAGGAAAGAAGAGCAGGTATAAGTGCAAGTAATATACTTCCTGTAGCAACGTATCCAAATACTGTTGCAGTTAAGAAAAGAAGTATAATCTGAATTATGCTTAAACAAAGATAGAAAAGAATAGTTCCTGAAATAATTTGCCAAGATTTCGTTTTTGAATTTCTAAATCTAAAGATGTAATTCTTCTCTGTTATCTCAGTAAAGTCTTGTGCTATTCCTGGAATTAAGATTAATAATCCATATATCATGAGACCGGGAACAAGAATATCGAAAACTGAAGTCTTCTTTGAAGTATCTGTTGAAGATAAGACTTTAAGTTGACTAGATTCAGGCAAAGTAATTGAGTAAAGAATATCTTCTAACACACTTTTGTATTGTATATATCCTGTGCTGTTTTGCTTTCCTACTATTGAAGAATCTAGTTTTCCGGTTAAATTATTTAATTCTAAACTCGCACCTATATTAATAGTGTCGCTATTAACAGCTTTAGTTAGTTCTTCTAGTGAAGAGTATTCCTTTATATCTATTTTAATACTGTCACTGTTGTCATCTGCTTTTTTCATTACTTCTACTAAATTAGGTGCCCCATGTGAAATGTCATTTTTTGGCTGATAAACTCCAACACTAAAGTTGAGAAGGGTTGTATTGGATCCAAAGGCAAATGCAAAAATCCCCATAAATACTATGGGAAGTATGAACATAATTCCAGCTGACTTAAAGTTTCTAAGAAGATTTAATACTTGAAATTTGAAAATTGAAAAAATAGCTTGCATGTTAATGTATGTTAAATTTAATTATTCTCTAACTTCTCTTCCAGTTAATAGAAGGAAAATATCTTCTAAAGATGGATCAGATAGTGAAATATTATGAACAGGGTAGTTATGGCTTTTTAGAAGCGAAACAGATTTTTGTAAATCTCCTAGCATATCGTTTGTAAGCACAGAGAATATACCATTTACCAATTTTCCTTTAGGAAATATTTCTTGAAGTTTCTTTTGGATTGTCTCTATAATTGTATTCTTATTCGTTACTTTAGTCTTTCCAAAAGTTTCATCTATATTAAGATCTATTTTCATTAAATTGCCTTCTCCATATTTAGTCTTTAGCTTACTTAAAGTTCCTTCTGCAATTATTTCTCCTCTATCTACAATGACAATGTAATCACAAAGCTTTTCCGCCTCATCAAGATAGTGATCGGTTAAGACAATTGAGTGTTTTCCACTATCTGCTAACTCTTTTACAAAGCTCATAAGTAGATGTCTGCTTTGAGCATCAATTCCAGGAGTAGGTTCATCAAGAAAAATAACTTCAGGGTCATGCAAAATCGATATAGCAAGGTTTAATCTTCTTTTATATCCACCTGAAAGATCTCTTGCTAATGTTTTTATTTCAGGTTCCATTTTCAATGCTTTTATAAGGAAGGATATTCTTTTCTCTGCAAATTTGCTATCAAGTCCATAAAGCCCAGCAGTCATTGTAAGGTTTTCATATATGTTCAAACTATCCCAAATCACAATGTCTTGAGGCATAACTCCAAGTTTTGACCTTAATTGCTCTGGAAAGTAGGAGTATTCTTTCCCATCAATTTCTATTGTTCCGCTATCAGGTTTCAGTTGTCCTGTAAGCATTTTGATAGTAGTAGATTTACCAGCACCGTTAGGTCCAAGTAACCCTAATATTTTGCCTGGCTCTATTTGAACACTAACTTCTCTTACAGCAACTTTACTTCCAAACTTTTTACTTAAATTTATTGCCTTAATTCTCATAATGAAATATTAAAATATTATCTGTCTTTAAAGGATAATTCATCCTTAAGTTGTTTTAAATTAGTCATTAGTTCAGGTGTTTTTGATTGGATATTCTTTTCAACTTCAACAACTATATCCAGAAATCCTGTTAGTACTTCTGCACCTTTTTTACTAACTTTTATTTTTTTTGCTCTCATATCCTCTTTGTCTTTAATAATCTCAACAAGTCCAAGTTTATTAAGTTTCCTAATAATCACAGATATTGTAATCTCTTTCATATGTGTATAGTTTGCAAGGTCTTTCTGATTAATACTTTCTCTTTTTGTCATTAACCAGTATAGGGAAGATAAGACCATAATATATGAATATGGAATCTTTCTCTTACCAGTATAGTAATCCTCCATTGCAGAAGAAGTAATGTTTTCAAGTGTCCAGATTATAAATCCAATATATGAATATGGGTCTTTGTATTTATCTATTTCCTTTAGCATGCGTTAGATGTAAAAATACTGTAATGTTATAGTATATTTAAAGAGTAACAAATGAGTTGGATTCTGTAAAGTAGAAATAAGTTGCATATTTATTATTTCCTTTATAAGCGTTAAAATTCAATAGTAATTTTTACAACTTAAATATGGAGATTCTTACTGAAATAAAGGATGCAAATTATCCAGAGGATATGTCAGGTATATTTATGAGAGAAGCCGCAAGAATTATCGCAATTGATGCTGATCAAAATATTGCTTTAATATATGTAGGGTCAGAAGATTACTATAAACTTCCAGGTGGAGGTATTGAGAAAGGTGAAGATGTAAAAGAAGCTCTAAAGAGGGAATTACGAGAAGAAACAGGTTCTGAAGTTCAAGTCACTGATGAAGTTGGACAAATAAGTGAATATAGATCAAAACGTAGTATGGCTCAAACTTCCTATTGTTACCTTGGTGAAGTTACATCAAAGGGAGTTACTTTTTTTACTGAAACTGAGAAAGCTAGAAAATCAGAGCTAGTGTGGTTAGGATTAGAGGAGGCAGTAAAAAGATTTGAATCATCAAAACCACAAAGTTATGAATCTGGATTTATTATTCAAAGGGATTTGGCTTTTTTGAAGAAGGCAAAGGAAATAATTTCCCAGAAATTTTCTAGATAAGCTCTGGATAAGCTTTTTGAAATGAATTTCCAAGTGACATTAATAGATCTTCTCTCCACATAGGTGCAAATAACTGCATTCCTATTGGAAGTTTTGTACAAGGATTTCCATTAATATCTACATCTTGTTTTCTAGGAGTTATTGTTTTGTATCCAGCATTAATTGAAAGTCCTGGCATACCAGTAAGATTTGCCGTAACAGTAAATATATCTGCTAAATACATTTTAAGTGGGTCATCTACTTTTTCTCCAATATCCCATGCAACTGTTGGAGATGTTGGAGTAAGAATTACATCAACATTTTTGTATACATCATCAAAATCTTTCTTTATTAAACTTCTTACTTGCATAGCTTTCTTGTAATACTGATCTGAATATCCTTTTGAAAGTGCAAATGTTCCTATTATTATTCTTCTTTTAACCTCATCTTCAAGTACTGATCTTGAATTCTTAATATATTCCGCAATATCTTTAGAGTTTTCATCTGAATTTCCATATCTAAATCCATCGTATCTTCCCATGTTTGAACTTATTTCAGATGGTACGATTAAATAGTAAACAGGTAAAGCGTATTCAGTATGTGGTAGTGAAACCTCTTGTATTTTACATCCAAGTTTTTCGAATTTCTTTGCAGCTTCTAATATAGTATTTTTTACATCTTGATCCATTCCATCTATGAAGTACTCTTTTGGTAGACCGATAGTAAGATCCTTAATATCTTTGTTTAGTGAGTCTACAAAACTGAAATCATTTCCAGGCTTTTTAGTTGTTGAATCTTTTTCATCGTATCCTTTAATAATGTCCTCAACGATTGCAATATCTTCAACAGTGTTTGCAAGGATTCCTGGAGTATCTAGTGAGCTCGCCATGGCGATTAATCCATATCTTGAATTCCTTCCATATGTTAGTTTAAGTCCAGATAATCCTGTAAGTGATGCTGGTTGTCTAATTGAACCTCCTGTATCTGTTCCAATTGAAAAGTATGTTAATCCTGCTTTTACACTTGATGCTGACCCGGAACTAGATCCACCTGGAACTTTACTCAAACATATAGGGTTCTTAGTTGGACCATACCCAGAGTTTTCTCCTGAGCCACCAAATGCAAATGGATCACAATTGTTCTTTCCTATTAATACACCGCCATTTTCTATAAGCTTTTGGTATACAGTTGAATTATATTCAGGTATGTAGTTTTCTAGCATCTTTGATCCTGCAGTTGTTCTTACACCTTTCGTGGATATAACGTCCTTAATACTCATTGGAATACCGTCAATAGGGGATAATGCTTTCTTTTCCTTTCGTCTTTCATCACTTTTTTGACTTAACTCATCTGCAAGTTCTTTAGTTATAGTTGTATAGCAGTTTAATTCTGCATTCAATTTATTACTAAGTTCGACTGCTTCTTTAGATAAATCAGTTGATGTTATCTCACCTTTATTTAATGCCTCACTTACTTGTTTTAATGTTTTGTATTTATTTCCCATATCTTAAGTAGCTTTTCCAAGTACTGATTTAACTTTTAAGTAACCATTTTTTACTTTTTTAGCATTCTTTAAGAAGTTTCCAGTACTGGAAACTTCTTTATCTTCTCTCATCCTATTTCTTTCTGGAAAACTCAAAAATTCAACACCTTCTGTATTAACATTCTTAAGTTTTTCAAACATTTCGAAAACAGAAGTTAACTGTTCATGGAATTTGGAAAGCTCTTTGGGAGTGAGGTTTAGTTTAGATAAATCTGCAAGTTTTAATAGATCTGAATCTGAAAGTTTCATGCAAGAATATTACCGTATGTAAGAGAAAATAGAAAGAACAAAGAAGTAATTAAAGAACTTCTACTACCTTTTGTCCTTTTGATGAAAATGGAGATCTTTTGTATGCAACTTTACCAGTTTTTACTGAAAAGATTGTAAAATCTCTACTTAACATTGTTCCTTTTCCTGGTTTAATAACTGTACCTTTTTGTCTTACAATTATGTTTCCTGGAATAACATCTTGTCCATCTGACTTCTTGATACCAAGTCTTTTTCCAGTTGGATTTTTATGTTGTCTAACTCCTCCGCCTGCTGCTTTTTTGTGTGCCATGTTAAGTTATATCTTACTTAATATTAATTGATTCTATGAGTATATTAGACTTTTGTTCTCTATGTCCAATAGTCTTTCTATATCTTGATTTTGCTTTAAATGTTGAAACACTAATCTTCTTATCCTTGAAATTATCTATTCTTTTACCTTTTACTGTTGCACCAGCAATGTATGGTGTTCCAAAAGTTGATTTCTCTCCATTTACGAAAAGAAGTACTTTATCAAATACTAGGTTATCTTCGTGTTGAAGATCTACTACTAATTTCTCACCTTCGTAAACCTTTTCTTGTTGATTATTAATCTCTACAATAGCAAATTTAGTCTTATCTATCTTTGCTTTTGCAACTGGAGCTACTTTCTTAGCAACAGTTTTAGGAGCTTTTACAACTTCCTCAGAAACTGCTTTAGTTTCAGTCTTTGCTACTTTAGCTTTTGAAACTTTTTTTACTTCTTTTTTCTCTGTTTTTTCCATTTGATTATATACAAAATACTATTAAACCCTTCTCCAGGGACTCTTTGATGTTAGCACCACTTTGCTTTGTAAGTCAACCTTTTTAGCCCTACTTGAGGCCGATTCTACTATTCCAAGGCCTATTAAGTTAATTACTAGAGTAGTTCCACCGTAACTTAGGAATGGTAGTGGTACACCTGTGTTAACAATTAGTCCTAAATTAGTACTAATACTTGCCCAGGTATGGATTAAAAGTACCAAACCCATTCCTATGCAAAATACTCTGGCAAAGGAGTTTTCAGCGTTTTTAGATATTTGGAATATTCTAATAAACAAAAGTGAAAAGAGAGTTATTAATCCTATAACCCCTATGAATCCGAACTCTTCTGCAAAGCCAGTAAAAGCAAAATCTGTGTATTCAAAAGGAACTTTATCTGTCCCTTGTAAGTATCCTTTCCCCCATAATCTACCAGACCCAATTGCACCTGTTGCTCTATTTACCTGGTAAAGGGCATCTGAATTCTCAGAAATTGCTGTTTCGGGGTTAAAGTATGAGATTATTCTAGTCTTTTGGTAATCCTTGAGAATATTACTATTCCAAAATGCTCCAACAATAGGAAACACAGCTAATCCGATAATTACCGAAGCAAGAACATAGTACCACTTAACCTTGTTAACAATATTTATAATGATTACTATGCTTGAGCTTATTACTACAAAAAGAATGTCTATATTTCCAAAGTATATTGCTTTGAAATTGAGTAGTTCATAAATAAAATCTAGCTTAATAATTCCAAAGAATAAATTAGCTACAATAAATATTGTGGCAATTATTGATCCAACTAAAGACTGTTTTGGTAAACAAAATATGCTTATTAAAATTACAGATAAAATCAATAGTACGGAATTTCCAGCAGAAGGTTGAATGAATATGAGTATGGAATAAGTTCCAATTAGTACAAAAAGAATAATAATCTTTAATATATTAACTAGATTTTTTCTAACATATTTTAGGACTATGTTCTCTTTATTGAATTCGTAAAACTCTTTATGAATAAGTTTTTGTGAGCTATCTAGAATATTACTGAAGATACTTGCAGATATAATTACACTGACTATTTTGGCAAGTTCAGCTGGTTGTAACTGAAAGACCCCAAAGGATATCCATCTATGTACATTAGCAATTTCTCCTGAAAATACGAGAACGTAGATTAGAAGAATAAGACCAAGTATATATATTGTGATCCAAACAAATTTGTATCTTAGCCAGTTGTAGTCAAATTTAGAAAACAAAAAATATAGGATAATACCCACAAAAAGAAATACAATCTGTTTGTCGAAAGCATCTTTACCAGTGTCTATTGTTACAGATTTGAATGTATTAGAGTAAACTGTTAGTATCCCTATAACATTCAAAATAAGTACTAAAGTAGTGAGTTTCCAATCATGGTTTTGAAAGAATCGATTCAGGAATTTCATATAGTTATTCTTTATTACAATGATTATAAACCAAAGAGCAAGTAATATTTATAAAAAGTTAACTAGCGAGTATCCAGTTTTGAAATCTTCTTTAGATTTTACTTCACCAAGCGAAGTATGGGCAGCAGTTATCTTGTCTGCTCAGTGTACAGATAAAAGAGTAAATATTGTCACTAAAAAGTTATTCAAAAAGTATAAGACCTTCAAAGATTATGCAGATTCAGACATAGATGAATTAAAACAAATTATTCATTCCACTGGATTCTATAACGCAAAAGCAAAAGCTTTGAAAATGGGAGCTAAAAAGATAGTTGAAGAATATAATTCAGCTCTTCCAAATACCACAGCAAAGCTAGTAACTATACCAGGAATAGGCAAAAAAGTAGCAAATGTACTACTTTCAGAGTGGTATAAAAAGAACGAAGGAATAGCAGTAGATACACATAATAAGAGATTAGCCATAAGAATTGGACTAACAAGTGAAACTGACATTAAGAAGGCAAATACTGCTAAAATAGAGAGTGATCTTAAAAAACTGTTTCCTAAGAAAAACTGGAATAAGGTGTCATTAGCCTTTATTGAGCATGGAAGACAGGTATGTATTGCAAGGAAACCAATGTGTGAAAAGTGTGTTATTAATAAGTATTGCAACTACTATAATTCTCTTAATAAATAGTTTGCTAGAATATTTACTCTCGAGTAGGTATAATAGAGTTCAGTTCTTTTAAAAATCCATATTGCCGAGGTAGCTCAGTGGTAGAGCGCCGCCCTGAAGAGGCGGGCGTCGCCGGTTCAATCCCGGCCCTCGGCACCATAATTTTTATATTGAATTCTTATGGGTGAATTTGTTGTTCCTCAAGGAGGAATGCCTAGAGACTGTACCGGAAGTTGCAAAGGCTGTAATGGTTGTGACAGTGACGCTGAGATCCAGGAAAGTAAGTCTAATTTACCCAAAGGTTATGCAAAATTAGCTGAAATGTTCTTTAGATTAGCTATGTTAACAGAGAAGACACCTGTGTTAAACGGGAATGAAGGTTCCCCAGTTAGTGGGTTAGATGATTAATATAGTAGAATATTGTGTATGCGAAAGTAGTTCAATTGGTAGAACGCTTCCTTGCCAAGGAAGAGGTCGCGGGTTCGAGTCCCGTCTTTCGCTCCATTATATTATTCTAATTTTTCCTGGATTAATTATTTCGACTTTTAAAGTTCTTTTTTCTTTCATTTCCATAAATCCCTTAAGAATGTAATCTTTTACATTAACTGGAAATTCATATTTCTCTACTTCCTCTATACCTATCCATTTTACATCTGTTGTGTCTTCAAGTGCTTTTGGCTCACCAGATTCCCATTTTGTGAGAAATATCATGGCAACAACATGTGTACCATTTGCCTTAACAAATGTGTTGTTACAAATTAATTGCATTTTGTCTTGAACCTTTACACCTGTTTCTTCCATAACCTCTTTCTTGATATTAAGTTCAAGTACATTCCACACATCTCCTTTGGTTTCTTCAACTTTACCTCCAGGTATAGTCCATTTACCAGGCTCATGTTCTTCTTTCATGCTCCTTTTAGAAATTAGCACCTTATTATCTTTGGTAACAACTGCGTTAACAAGTAGCTGATGCATAGACTTATCCATTATTGTATACTAATAATTACTATATTCTCAGTATATATATTATTGTTTTAAAATAATAGTGACTAGCGAAGAACCACAATTTGAAGATAATATCTTGGAGAAATTCGAAGGTTCACCTAAGTTAGCTATGGCAAAAAGTCTTGTAGTTGTACTTGAACCTCATGAAGAAGTTCAGCCAGGATATCAGTGGGTTTCCACCCTTGATTCAGAGGAAATCAATAAAATCGAAAAGTATACTGAATCCGCTAGAATTAGCCCAAGTGAGATAGCATTACTATTCTTAGGTGATGATATATCATTAGATTCAAGTGATGAATCCTTAGTTAAATATTTAGAAGTAACTAAACTTAATATTAAATCTAAGATAATAGATAGGTTAGTTTTAGCCGTAGTTACTGAGTACAAGAGTTTCCCACAATTTATTAATAAAGAGGAAGCCTTTGATTTTGGTGCAGAACAATACACACGTAAAGTATTACATGATTCATTTGGAAAATACTTTAAAAGTAGATTATATTCAAAAGATAGTAGGTATTGTTTAACAAGAAATGGTAAGAGAGAATTAATAGAAGGATTAAATTATCTACAAACAAAAATCACTGTAGATGCATGGGTTCCAATTGTTAATTCCCTTGTATCTCTCCTTGGAAAAAGTGATGAGATAAATGGAGTAGCTTTTGAAAGATTGATTAGTAATTTTCATAATAATGCTCCAGTTGTTAGTAACATTGTAGAAACACCTGAAGAGGCACAAAAAGTACTCCAATTATTTGGTGTTAAAAATGCTGGTTTATATGGTATTAGAATACTATTCTCTGAAATTAGTAAAGACTTGAGATTACATTTAAGTGAAAATAACCTTTCTGAGTTGTTTAATATTAGAAGGAATTTTCCTAATTCAGATTATCATAAAGCAGTGGATTCTGTTCTCATGATTCCATCTTTTAATTCTAGATATGCTGTTGGTAAGGCAATTTGGGAGGAAGAAAAGGACAAATCTATTCAACAAAGTCTTTTGGAAGAGTTTCAAAGAAATGGTATTGATGTAACTGCTCGTAGAGCAGGATTGGCAATTGAAACTTACAAGAAGTTTATTGCAAATCAAAAAGTAAATAATGATTCTTGAGATTTATCTTGATTTAGTTGTAGAATATGAAGGTCTTTACAAGGACTATATTTTTTATTCTTTTTAAATGGCAAATATACCATCGTTAAGTGATTCATATCTTCCACATATTCCTAATGTTCAACATACACTTCCCACAAGAGACGAGAAGGGAAATGTAAATATGTTAGTTGAAATCCCACAAGGATCTATTAACAAATATGAATATGTTACTGAAGCAGGAGTTATTAAATTAGATAGAGTTCTTTACGAAATGATTCCTTATCCAGTTGAGTATGGTCTAATTCCACAAACATGGGATGAAGATGAGGATCTTCTAGATGTTATGTGTTTAATAACTTACCCTACATTTTCAGGTTGTTTAATTGCAGGAAGAGTTATTGGTGTTATGAAAATGAATGATGGAGGAGAAGTAGACGATAAAATAGTTGTTGTTCCAGCAGATGATATGAGATTCAATCATATTAAATCTATTGAAGATGTATCTAAAGGAAGAAAAGATGAAATTCAATTCTTCTGGGAGCACTACAAGAAATTACAATATGATTATAAAGGAACTCCTGAAAAGAAAACTAAAGTAGATGGATGGTTTGGAGTTGAAGAAGCAAATAAAGTAATAGAGAAATGCCAGAGTGCATATTTGAAGAAATATCCAAAAGGAATTTAAGTGCAACCAATCTTGATTTCATATAAGATATATATGTTCAAGATTACTTTTGGATTGTTACTTAAATGAAAAAAGGAGTATTCATAATACTTGGTCTAGCTCTAGTAGTAATTGTTGGTGTAACAATAATCTTTTTCTTATCTTCCAAACCAAATACTTCTCCTCAGTTTGATTATCTCTCTGAAGGAGCAAAGTATCTTGAAACAAAAGAATATTCAAAAGCTTCACAAAGTTTTAAAAAAGCAATTAATCAGAGTCCTGAAGATCCAAATGCATATATTGAATTATCCAATATATATATTCTTAAAAATGATTTATCTTCAGCTATAGATTTACTTAAACCTGTAACAGATAAACTAGATAATAAAAGCTTGGATTATCAGATGGGGTATGTATATAACTTATCCAAGACATATGACAAATCTGAAGAGTATCTTTTGAAAGTTGCTCCAGAATATGTAGTACCAAGTGACCTAAAGCTAGGAATGAATGGAAATATTTCTTCTAAGGATTTAGTAAAGTTATTTACTAATACTCTAAATAACGAAGACAAGGGAGATCAGTCGAAAAAGTTATTAGAAACATACCTTGAAAATTCAAAATCCACAGATGCATATTTAAATATTCTTGCAAGTCTATTAAATTTCGCAACTTTAGATACTGCAAATAAGTACTTCGCAAGAGCTGCCGTTTATGATGATAACGATGGTGTTGAGCAACTAAAGAAAACTTCCGACCAATTAAAATCTACATTAGATAAAACAGCTGCAGATACAAAAGGTGAATTTGCAGATACAAATAAAGCGAATATAGCTAGAATGTTAATTCAATATGGATATAATACTCCTGCAATAAATATCCTAAGTGATGTTATTAGTAGGAATCTTGAATTTGATCTACTCTACCAACTTCGAGGTATTGCATATTTCCAAAAAGCTGACCTTACAAATGCACAAAAAGATCTTGAGAAATCCAGTAGTTTAAATCCAGCTAATGAAGAAACTCTTACATATTTAGCAAGACTGTATGACGAACAGGGAAATGTTCAAAAGTCTATTGAGACATTTGAACATGCTGTAAGTGTTAATCCTGCAAATGAATCTAATCTTCATGACTATGCCAAAATGTTATACAAGGAAGAAATGTATTCACAGTCTGTTAATCAATACTTGAAATTGATAGATAAAAATACTCCAAATCAAAGTGTATATAGAATTGAACTTGGAAAAGTATATCTAGATAAAGTAGCAAACTATGATGAAGTATTGAATATTATAAATGAACTAGTCAATAAATGGGCAGGATACAAGGATGCAAAGCCTGAAGTAAAGGCAGATATAAACACTTTAGATACCTGGGCAAAATATAATAAACAATTAACAAGTAAACCAAGTGAAGTAAATGTGGATATGTATATTACAAATATGAAAAAATCCATAGACCTTGATCCAAATAATATTAGAGCGAACTTCTACCTAGGTAAACTTTATGTCTCTAAGAATGATTTCACTAATGGTAGATCTTATCTTGAAAAAGTTATAGATTTGGATTTGGAAAGTGATTATACTTCTGATGCGAAAAATATTATTGAAACAAAAATTAAATAATCTAAAAAAACTTTCTAAAAGAGAACTCTTTAAAAGAATCTTAGAAAAAGAAGCAGAGTTATCTGTCTTCTTTCTTATTTTTTTTGTAATGTGTTTTACTTTAGTAAGGCCCAATTTAATTGATCTAGTAATTGCTTCTACACTTGAATCCCCTGGTGTATCTAGTGCTGTTGAAAACTATACTTTTACTGACTATTCAAAAGTATCTGACTATGCTGACTTTAATAATTCAGCAGTACTTGGTGCAACAATTAAGAAGAGTAGTTTTCTTGAGGTTGAAGTCTTATCTAGTGATGCTAGAGTTAAAGCTTTAGAAGAATATTTTGCATCAAAAAAGTCTCCACTATTTGATCAAGCATCATTGTTTGTATCTAAAGCAGATAAGTATAACTTTGCAAAATGGAATTTACTTCCTGCAATTGCAACTGTTGAAACATCTTCTTGTATGAGTGAAAACTTTGCTCCATTTAAACTCAAGAACTGTTGGGGATGGAGACTAAATGGAAAGACTGTAATATTTAACACTTGGGATGACGCTATAGATAACTTAACTCGTAACCTTTCTAACTGGAATACGAATCCATACTACATGCAAAGAACATACTGTCCACCATGTGAAGCAAGTGGAGATAATCACTGGGCAAATGGGGTAGTAAGTGAGATGAATAAGATTGGAAATATTGCTAAGGTATATGGAGTAACTCCTCCTAATACGAAATAGGATTAATACTTTCTAATAACTCCAACGAGCTTACCTTGTATGAAGAGTTTATCTGTAATTATTGGTTTGTAATTATCATTCATTGGTTGAAGTCTAAATTTTCCATTCTTCTCTTTGTAGAATTTCTTTAGTGTTGCTGAGTAATCTTCTAACAAAGCAACTACTATATCTCCATTTTCTGCATTAATTTGACTCTCTACTATGACTGTATCACCATCCATAATATGTGCATCTATCATACTGTCTCCTTTTACTTTAAGAGCAAATAGACTCTTTTCCCCATAAAGATCTTTTGGTACCTCTATAGATACTCCTTTTTGTTCAACTGCCTCAAGAGGTTTACCTGCAGCAATATAACCAAGAAGAGGAACAAATAACGTACTTCCGTAACTTACTCTTTGATCTATAAATTCAATTGTTCTATCTTTTTTATTTCTCTTTATATATCCCTTCTTCTCAAGTGCCTCAAGATGTTGATGAACTGTAGATAATGCCCTAAGATTCAAATCTTGTTTAATCTGAACAAGAAGAGGCGCAGTGCCATTCTTTCTTACATAGTTCTTAAGATACTCAAGTAATGCTTGTTGTTTTGGAAATAGTTGAGTAGCTGCAAGTGCGATCATATGAGTATTAATAATAAATCATTTCGTTTAATATTCGCATATATAATAAATGAATTCAACTAATATATTTATCTAATCGCTAAAGATTTAAATTTGTATTAAACTAATTCTTAATATTTTAGTAAATATGTTATTGCAAAATATTGGTGAATATAAAAAGTTTGCACTGTCATTTAAGGGAGGTACTGCAAGAGGGATGGGAGCTATTGGTGTAATGAGATTCTTTCAAGAGGAAAATCTTAAGCCTACAATTGTTGCTGGAAGTAGCGCAGGTTCAATAATTGCAAGTGCATATGCATTAGGGATTGGTTGGGAAAAACTTCAAGAGCTATTAGATAACTATAACTTCATGAGGCTTGTAACATTGAAATCATTTCTAAGAGATGGTTCTTTTGTTAATAGAAAAAGATATGAAGATTTTCTAAGACCATACTGTTCAGATATTAGAATAGAGGATCTCCCAGTTAAGTTGGTAATATATGCGAGTAGTTTAAAAACAAAACAAAGATACTTTATTGAAAAGGGAAGTGTTCTTCAGGCAATAGTTGCATCGTGTTCTTATCCAGTATTTTTCCCTTCTCCTACATACATTGACGGAGAGCCTATGATAGATGGTGATCTTATTTCTTCATTTTCATCTAATTTCCTTAAAAGTCGTGGTGCAGAAGTAGTTATTGGAGTTGGTCATAGGAATATTGAGAAGACTAAACCACTTCAGAAATGGAATATTGTAAATAAACTATTTAGTATATATAACATAGCATCAGGACATATTAATATGTATCAAGATGTAAATGATCCTCCTGATTATAAAATAATATATAATACGACAGGACAAAGTTACTTTAATTTTGGACTGATAGATCACACTGCAAAAAATGCTTATCTTCTTACGAAAAAGCATAAAGAAGAAATACTTAAAGTTATCTCAAAATGAAAACATTAGTTTTTTTACCTGGTCTTAGCTTTGAATGTACACTTTGGAATAAGGTAACAAAGTATCTTCTCAACAAAGATATGCAGTTTCATTTTATAGATTTTCCACATTATGGAACTATACGAAGTGGTAAGAGAGTAGATATACCATACTTAGCAGAGTACTTAAAAGATGAAGTAAAAAAGAGACATATAGAAACCCCATTTACTTTAGTAGGTCATTCTCTTGGGGGTGTTGTTGCAACAGAGTTTACATCGAAGTATCCTGAACTAATAGATAAATTAATTCTTACTTCAACTCCACTTAGAGATCCAAATTCATCTTTTCCAAAAAGATATAGCTTTGCAATTAATACAATATACTATTTGAATTTCCTAACCCCAATTGTGAGAAGAATGTTTAGAATTGCAAACTTAATAATGAGAGCAAGACTAAGTCATTCTAAGTACATGAAATACCAAGATCTATTTGCATTTACTGAATACGCAGATTCAAAAGCTATTTGTGGATGTTTTAGGGATATTAGAAGGTTTGAACTACTAGAGAAAATTAAAAAGATACAAAAGAAAACCTTGATTGTATATGGAAAACAAGATTTTCTTCTCCTTAATGTCCATGGAAAAGATTATTATGATAAATTCAGTGATGCAAAAATAATTGAACTTAACTCACCTCATAGCATTCCAATAATGTTTCCAGAGGAAGTATCTAAATATATTGAAGAATTTATTAAATAAATATTAATTTCAATTAATGATATTCTCGTTTTTATTTAAAAAGTTTGAGCCCGTATTAATTCCATACGAAGCTGATAAACATTTGAATTTGTTATACAGTTGGATAAGCAGTGATGAAATTATGAGAATGTATGATTTAAGAATAACCTCAAAAGAAGAAGTCGAAGAATGGTTTAAGCATGATTTAATTTACCTAATTCAAATAGATAATACTTTAGCAGGATATATTAATCTTTGTGATATAGATAACTCTAAAGGGAGTGCTGAGCTTGGATACATGTTGATAGAAAAATATAGAGGGAAGGGATATATGAATGTCCCAATAGAATTTATGATTTCAAAGGCGAGAGAGTTGAAACTTAAGAAGCTCGTGGCGTATACAATCTTAGGTAATGTTAAATCTCAAAAAATATTACTTAAACATGGTTTTGTATTTGCGAAAAAATCAATTGAGCCTGATTGGAGTCATTATGATGGAGAAGTAGAGTGGAATTGGTACGAATTAACGGTATAATACTTAATATGAATAATAAACTCGTATTTAAAAAATTAACAGATTTCCAACCAGGAATTCTTTTCGATCTCTTAACAAAGTCATATGACCAATTTATTACTTCGAGTGGTTTAACTAATCCTCAAAAATTTATAAGTAAATGGAGAAGATTTGATGAAAATGCATTTAACAATTTAAGAATTGGAAAGTGTGTTTTGGTATCTTGTTTAGGAGATAAAGTTATAGGCTTTGCATCCTATGATCCAAGAAGACTTCCAGAATTTGGAGTTGTAGGACAGAATGTAATACTTCCTGAATACAGAAGGATGGGTTATGGTAAGGCTCAGATAGAAGAAATCATTCGGATATTTAAATCTAAAAAATGTAGAAAGGTTATTGTCTCAACTGGAGAAATTGATTTCTTTAAGCCAGCTCAATCTATGTATTTGAATTTAGGCTTTAAAGAAAGTAGAAAGTTTAAAAGAGAAGATATTGAATTTGGTGAAATTGAATATGAACTTAAATTAGAGAATAACTCCCCAAGCAATTAATTCTTCTTTGTTATAGAATACTGCAATTTGTCCACTAGATACTGCTCTTATTGGACTTCCTAATTTAACTTCTATTTTGTTTCCCTCATTAGATATTTCACATTCAAATGGTTTTTGTCTATATCTTATTGAAACTTCTGTTTTAATTGGGAATATATGTTCTTTTTGGTCTGTGAATGTAATGGATTCTAATTCAAATTCGGATTTGAATAATTTAGGATTTGAAGTTCCCTCAACAACATAAAGAATATTGTTTTTGAAATCTTTCCTCGAGACAAAAAGAGGTAGTTTTGTTCCACCAATGTTTATTCCTTCTCTTTGACCTATCGTGTAGAAATATACACCTTGATGTTTTCCTATGACTTTATTTGTATCTTCGTTAACAATATCTCCTTCCTTTGTTTGTATTTGTGTCTTAAGAAATTCATTAACATCTATTTTCCCAATAAAACAGATACCCTGACTATCTTTTTTCTCTGCAACAACGAGGTTGTTTTCTTTAGCAATTTTTCTAACATCTGGTTTAATTAAATGTCCTATTGGAAATATAGTTTTAGATAGTTGATATTGATTAAGAGTGCATAAAAAGTACGACTGATCCTTATTATTATCTATTCCTTTTAGAAGTTTATATTCTCCAGTTTCCTTATCTTTTTCTATTTGAGCGTAGTGCCCTGTTGCTATCATGTCGGCACCTTCTTCTAAGGATTTCTTTAGGAATAGGTCAAACTTTATTTCCTTATTACACATTACATCAGGATTTGGTGTACGTCCTTTCTTGTATTCACTAAAGAAGTAATCTACTACTTTTTCTCTATATTCCTTTTCAAAATTGAACGATCTAAATGTAATACCTATTTGTTTACAAACATTTTCAACGTCTTCCGTATCTTTAATCCATGGACAATCTGTTTGGATACCATATGTATCTCCAGACCAGTTTTTCATATATACTCCAACAACATTGTATCCTTGTTGTTTAAGTAGCAGTGCAGATACAGAGCTGTCTACTCCACCACTCATTCCAACGAATACTGTTACATTCTTTTTATCTTGTATTTCTCCATTTTGCATAGTTAATTTTATCATAAGAATATTCAAAACTTGCCATTTTTCCCTTTTCCAGATATATCTATATAGTTCCTATTTTACTTATTACCTTATTACCATGGAATATACCCTAAAGAAGCTTCCTAAAGAGCCTAAGGCTTATGCAGACGTTATATCTGAGCAAGTAGTAACTTGGCATCATGATAAGCACCAAGCAGGTTATGTAACTAAGCTTAATGAAATAGAGAGTAAGCTTATGCAGTTTGATCAACTTTCAGCTAATGCTAACTATTCAGACTGGTCAGATGCTAAAAGAAGAGTTACTTTCAACAAAGCTGGAATTGTACTACATGAGAACTACTGGGAAGTATTTGGTTCAGACGGAAAGTTCAAAGACTCACAAGAAGTAATTAAGATGATTCAAAAAAGCTTTGGAACAGTTGAAAACTGGATGGCAGATTTTACTGCAACAGCAAAGTCAGCTCTTGGATGGGCAGTTCTTGTGTATGATCCTAATGAGGATAAAATGACAAATGTTCTTGTGGATTACCATAACAATGGAGCAATGTGGGGAACAAAGTTAATTATTGCTCTTGATGTATTTGAGCATGCCTACTACAAAGATTATGGTCCAGACAGAGCAGGATATATAGCTAAGTTTATGGCTTCTCTAGATTGGGAGAACATTAACAAAATATATACAAAGTGTGATTGTTCAAAGGACTGTAATTGTTAGTTATTTATTGGAGCTTTCCAAATAGTATCTTTAATACCTTTCTTTAGGTTAGTATGCCTTGCAAGTACAAAAAGGTAGTCAGATAGTCTATTTAGAAAAATATTTACACAAGTATTTTTGTATGTTTTTGAACTTCTAATAAACGATCTTTCTATAGATCTTGTAACACTTCTTGCAATATGGATATTTGATGCAAGTTCAGATCCACCTGGAAGAATAAAATTCTTTAGTGGTGAATTTGTTTTTTCCATCTTATCTATCTTTGTTTCAAGTTCTAAGGTTTGTTTAGTTAGATCTAGTGCGCCATGTTTGGCAGGGTATGCAACTTCAGAACCAATACAGAAAATAGTAGATTGTATATCTAAGATATCTTTACTTATAGATTTAGATCTTGAACTTTGAGATGCGATTAATCCAAGATAAGAGTTAAGGAGGTCTAATTCTCCAACTAGTTCAATTAACTCATTTGCTTTTGAAACTCTTTTACCATTGAATAGGGAAGTTTCTCCTTTGTCTCCTGTCTTTGTGTATATCCTTGTCATCTTATGCCTTTCTTTTTACTTTTTATTGGTTTAGCAGTTTTAGTTATCTTTTTGGCTTTTCTGTTAATTCGTGGCATTGGAAGATACCTAATGTCATTTCCATCAAGGTCACCTCGAGAGAATAGAAGTTCCATAAGTCCTTTCCCATCCTTGAATGAATCCTCAATATGTTTTGAAAGTATGAATAACATGTATTCTCTAAGTGATATTCCAAGCATTTTAGCTTTCAAGGTTAGAATTGCTGTCATTTCAAATGGAATTACTATCTCAGTAAAATCTGAACTCAAATCACTTGGATAGTTGTTTTGCATTTCAATCTTTTGACGAGGAGATAAGTCACCAAGGTCTTTATGTGGAAAGTGGTTCCAAGCGTCAATAAATGTAGAGGCTATATTTTTAAATTCGTCTGAATTCTTAACACTTATAAATAGCTTCTCAAATTTAGCCATAAATACCTTAAATGCTTGGGAAGGATCTTTGTCTGTAGCTTCGTAAACCCATTCCTTAATCTTATTGAGACTAATCTTGTCTTGCAACTTATATTTCACTATTAAATCTCTAAGTTCTCTTTCTATTTGTTCTGTTTTTTTAGTGTTAGTATCTCCATTCATTTTACCTAATAGGATTGTAACACAATAATTGATTTAGCTATTTTCCCCAAATCGCTCATGAAGTTTTCATATGAAGTTGAATCAGTTGGGGCGGTTATACTTAAATTCTTACTAGATTTAACAGTTTCGTAGTCTATACTTATTTGAGTAGGATCGTATGTGGTATTTGTATCTACCTTAGAACTTAATGTTCCATTCACTTTCTGATTCTCTATATATTTTGTCATGTCTATGGACAAATCTAGAGTCAATTTAGTCAGATCATTATTTACAGCATTTACGTATATAACTGCACTGTTGATATCAAAATAGTTAAATTCATTCAGTTGCGCCATTATTTTATCTCTTGTTATGAAATCTACTTCAGCTTTTGTACAACTATCTATTTCATTGGATTTTACTGAAGAGGTACTTAGTAATCTTAACGTAGTTGAACAGTAGAGGTTTGCAAATGGAGTTATATTTTCCATTATGAAATTTGTAGTGTCAGAAATAAACTGTGTTTGAAATGCCTTGAATGTAGTCTTATCATATTTGAGTCTTAGTTTAATACTATCTACACCTTCAATTTTAACTCTCCCTTCGTTTACTACATCTACTACATTGTTTGCTTTTAATAGTTCCTGACTTACGAAAGTTTTGAATTTGGGAGCTATTCCTTCTGAAAAAGATGCTTGATCAATTACAAAACCATCGAATAGGGAAGTTGGGGAAGTTGTTTTGGGTTTAAAGAAATTTGGATCATCTGGAGAAAGAGCTCCACTGGATGTTGAAAATTTAATATATTTTCCATTATATTTTTTAAATATTTGGTTCAATGTATAGTTAATATATGACTCAGAGCTTGGAAACATTAGATTTCTAATATCCTGATTAAGAGAATATTTTAAATAATATTCTTCATCTGACATTGTAACTTCTTCTATTCCAAGTGATGTTGGATCAACTGTAAATGATGTCCCATTAGAAGAAACTGTTCCTCCAATTCCAAAATTCAAATTTGAAGTTCCATCTACATTTGCTTTGTTACTTGCGTTAATGTTTAGACTTGTAGAATTAACACCTTTTGGTCCGGTTGAACTTACTTTCACTGTTGCTGTTAGTTTATCTGATTCAGACTTTACATCTTTATCTCCAGATAAGGGTTTATTAAAAATATCTGCAATCATGAGCTTAGGATTTTTTGCAAACACACCAAATATTGGTGAATTATCTACAGGAATTGCAAGAGAAAGACCCGAGAATGCATTATTTCTTGTAGTGCCAAGTGCTGAAAGTATTGGAATAGATAAGGCAACGAGCAGAACTAAGG
>JBAXRR010000008.1:0-34340 GCA_037131125.1 bacterium | reverse complement strand
ATTCCATACCGTAGGCATTACAGCAAGAAGTTGTGATCGGGATCCAAACTGATCTAGTGCACCTGTTTGAATTAACACTTCCATCGTTTTCTTTGTCAGTTTCTCTATTGTCATTCTTCCAATTAGGTCATCTAGGGATTTGAACTTTCCATTCTTTTCTCTTTCTAGCATTATCTCCTCAACAACTTTTCTATTTATTGTCTTTATTCCACCAAGTCCGAATCTTAAACCTAGTCTTCTAACTAATTCTTCTCTTGTCTCTCCTTCTACAGGTGCAACTGTCTTTGTTTTATCTAATGTTTCAACAGAGAATTCCAATTCAGATTCGTTAATGTCAGGCTTTAGTACTTTGATTCCTAAGTTTCTTGCTTCTTCTATATCTCTATGGAGTTTGTCTGCAACTACTAAGTCAGATTGCATTAATCCTCCAACAAACTCTATTGGATAGTGAGTCTTAAGGTATGCAGTTTGGTAAGCTATCATGGCGTAACCTGCAGCATGAGATTTGTTAAATCCGTAGTCAGCAAAAGGCATTAGATATTCAAAGAGTTTTTCAGCAACTTCTTTTGTATGTCCACGTTTAATACAGCCTGCAATAAATTTCTCTCTTTCAGCAGCCATAACTTCCTTAATCTTCTTTCCCATAGCACGTCTTAAGATATCTGCTTCTCCCATAGAGTATCCAGCAATTTCCACAGCAATTCTAATAACTTGCTCTTGGTAAATAGCAAACCCATATGTCTTTTTAAGAATTGGTTCTAGTTCAGGAATTAAATATGATGGTTCTTTTTGTCCATGTTTACATGCAATATAGTCAGGAATAAACTGCATAGGTCCTGGTCTGTAAGCAGCACACATAAAACAGATATCTTCAAGAGTTTCTGGTTTAAGGTCTCTAAGATACTTTTTCATTCCATCTGACTCTAATTGAAATACTGCAGTTGTATCTCCTCTTTGAAGTGTTTCAAATGTTGCTTTGTCATCGCTTGGGATTTTCCAAACATCTATTGTCTTTCCATGATACTTCTCAATAAGTATAAGGGTATTTTTAATAATACTAAGGTTAGCAAGTCCAAGTATATCGAACTTCATAAGACCTAGCTCCTCAAGTGGTTTCATTTCCATCTGAGTAATTATTCTTCCTTCTTTATCATACTGTAGTGGAACATATTCAATTACTGGTTTAGGAGTAATTAAGAGTCCACATGCATGTGTAGATGCATGTCTTGCCATATTCTCAACTTTTTGAACAACTTCAATTAAGTGACCGAGTTGTGGGTCAGCGTTAACAATATCTGCAAATTCTTTTACTTTTGCCATCATGTCTTTGATGGAGTATGGTTTACCAAATTTAACAATAACCAACTTAGATAGTTTGTCTGCCATTTGAAGATCTATTCCCATAACACGAGCAATATCTCGAATAGCTGCTCTACTTTTCATTCTTCCAAGTGCACAAATAGCTGACATATGATCTTTCCCATATTTTTGAGATATATACTCTACAAGTTCATCTCTTCTATCATCTTGGATATCACTATCTATATCTGGAGGAGAAGGTCTTTGAGGATTAAGAAACCTTTCAAAGTATAGTTCCCACTTAAGTGGATTAATATCTGTAATACTAGATACATAAGCAACAAGAGATCCTCCTACAGATCCTCTAACACCTGCCATGATTCCATTACTTTTAGACCAGTTTAAAAAATCTGAAACAATTAAGAAGTAATCGTTATATCCTTTTGTTTCAATAACACCAAGCTCGTAATCTAACCTTTCTACAATTTCTTTTGGAACAAAACTTTCAGCATCTGCATGCTTTTCCAAAAATGCTAGAGCATCTTTAAGTTTAATGTATACAGATTTGGTATCAAACTGTTCTTTGGTAATTCCTAAAAAGTCTAGAATAAGTTTAATTCCATCTGGTGTTCCAAACTTTAACATAGCACCATATATACAAAGTTTTCTAAGGAGTGTTTTAGGTGTTTCATTTGCAGGAACATCTGGAAATAGTGGTTGAACACGGTCATATTTAATTGAATAGAATTCAACAAGTTCAGCAATCTTACCAGTGTTTTCAATTGCTTCTGGATAGTCTTTGAAAAGTTCAGCCATTTCATCATGAGATTTAACATAGAACTCTTCACTCCATTTCTGTTTTCTATCTGGATCACTTAGAAGTTTTGCATCTCTTATACACCAGTTAATTTCTTGAACACTTGCCTCACCTTTATTAAGATAATGTGCGTCACAAGTTGCAATTAGTGGAAGATCAAGATCTTTTGCGAGTTTTACTTGTTTAGGAATCAATCCTTCACTTTCTTCTACACCATTTCTTTGAAGTTCAACAAATAGATCTTTGTATATTCTTTTAAAGAAATTTGCCCATTCATATGCTTCTTTATCTTCTCCATGTAAAAGGTTTCTATTAACTGGACTAGATAAGCATCCAGTAGTTGCTATGATTCCTTCAGAATATTTTTCAAGTATTTCTTTATCTACTCTTGGTTTGTAGTAGTAACCTTCAAGTTGACCATATGAACATATCTTCATAAGGTTGTGGTATCCAACAAGATTCTTTGCAAGTAGCGTTAAGTGATATCTTTTCTTATCTAGTTTTGGATCTTTATCAAAACGAGTTCTTGGAGCAACATACACCTCACATCCAATAATTGGTTTAATATTATTTGCTTTACACTCAGCCCAAAATTCATATAGTCCGTACATAACTCCATGATCTGTCATTGCACATGCAGTCATCCCCATTTCCTTTAGTTTTTTTACAAGAGGCTTTATACGGATAAGCCCGTCTAGCAATGAATACTCGGTATGTAGGTGTAAATGTGTAAACATATGGAAAAACAGATGAAACTTTTTTACTTATAGCAGAAAATTTAGAAGAAGTGAAAAGAAATTACAATGAAAAAATATATCTTATCTTGTATACAGAAGATACCTTGTACCTCTGCTTTTTCCTTCAGATTTAAGTAGCTTTTTAGATACCAAATCTTCAAGATCTCTGTATGCAGTCATTGTTGAAATACCCATCATCTCACAATATTCATCTCTTTTTAGTGATGGAATATTTTGAAGATATCTTAATATCTTTAACTGTCTTTCATTTAACCTCAAGAAAGGCTGATCTTTAGATTTGGATAATATTTTCTTTTTCTTATCTAGTCCTTCATTAACAGTTTCTATCTCAATAGCTAATTTCTCTGTGAATAACTCTAACCAGTCAGTTAAAGTGTCTTTATTTGTAGAAGCTTTAAACCAACACTCTACAAATTCTTGTTCATTTGTATCTATTACCTTAATAATGCTTAGAAAATCTTCATTTGTAACTTTAGAAAGTATGTATATGTATTCGCATGCTGCTAATATGCTTATTTTATTTCCTGAAACAAATGGACAGATTCTTATCATTTGGTAAAGAAATACTCCAAGATTTAAGATTGGATAAACTCTACTTTCTCCTTGTTTATATGTGTCTATTACTTGAGCAAGCCTTGGTCTTACATATGCAGATGTTACAGATAAATCTCTTAGTTCACTCCAATCGTCCAGGGACTTATCTACTGCTTCACCACTGTCTCTAAGCTTAGATTCTTGTATGCTTTTGAAGTTATTTAGTAGTAATCTATTAAGTTGAGTTATGAAGTTAATATCTAAAAATGCATAATTAGACTTAATAGTTGTTTTAATGAATTCTGTTGCAGCAAAGAAGTTAATAACTAGTTTCGCATTTGGATCATTTAGAAATGGTTTTTTACTCTTAACAATACTTTCAATTTCTCTATAACTACTATTTATTCCAAGTAGATGTGCAACATGGAATAGATTACTAAGCTTCTTTTCATTTTCGACTTCATGTAGGAGTTTGTCATCACTTAGGCTTTGTTCTATTTGGAACTTAGCTTTCTCAAATCTCAATATATTATTCAGTATTTTATTTGTGATTTCGTAGTCTGTACTTGCCATTTTTTGATTGTCTCCAGTTTGTATTTTAGTCTATTATATCCGTATGTAATTCACAATGCTATATATTTTTCTTAATTGTTTATAATTATTTTTCAAACCAAATATTAAGAAATATTTCAGTAAACCCATTTGGTAAATCCTTTTTTCTCTCAGGCTCAGTTTCGGTAATTTTGGTGACATTAAATCCAATTTCTTCTAAGAGTTTTATAAGCTTATCTTTTTCCCAGTAAACCCAGTATTTATCATTCTGTATCCCAACCCCTACTTGAATTTGTTTCTCAAATCCTGATCCCTTACCGCTTTTTGTGGAGATAAATGCTTTTCCTCCTGGCTTTAACCAGCTAAATGTTTTTTTCATTAGTACTTCCAGATCACTTTGGTCTATGAAGTGAAGTGAACCTACGGACCAAATCGCATCAAAAGAGTTTGTTTCAAATTGTAATTCAACTAGATCTGAACAAATGAAGGTTCCGTCTGGTACTCTCTTTTTTGCCTCTTCGATCATTCTTTCTGAAAAATCAACCCCAGTTATTTTGAATCCAGATTCGATAAATAAATAATCATCTTGTGCTGGACCACATCCAAGATCTAATATTGAGGCATTTTTCTTTAAAGTTTTTCCAAAATCCATAACATATTTTTCCATGTATTGTTTTTTATATGCATGCTCGGCATATGAATTGGCGATCGAATTATATGTATCTTTGTTAACCACATATTGTTGTTTCATATGAGTGTGTATGAAATATTATTATTTATGGAGCCGAAGACAGGAGTCGAACCTGCGACCTCTCCCTTACGAAGGGATTGCTCTACCAACTGAGCTACTTCGGCACGCTTAAATATTCTAACATTTAGATGGGCAATAAAAAACCCCGCATTTCTGCGGGGTCTAATCTCTAAACACTTAGGATTATTTCTCTGCCATATCACCGATTACAGGTAATTTGACTTTGACTCCATCCTTAACCTTAACAATCATGTAGATTACTAAGACTATTTGTCCTACCATTACTATTAATGTAGGGATTCCACATAAGAACATGGAAAGTACACTAGATAGAACGTAAGCTATAATTAAAGCAATACCATAATACAAAGATTGCTTTGCATTGAATTTTACAAATGAGTCAGTATCGTTCATGAAAAATAGACCTCCAAAAGGAGCGAGCAAGTACATAACTACTGCCTTCATTAAAAGGTCGTTATTAGCTGCTGCTACTGGCTTTGCTTCTACAACTTTTTCTTCTGCCATGTATAGAATAGATAATAAATAATAAACTTAGTTAGATAATACTACATTTTAATATATATGCAAAACAAAATATCTTTTTACAAGAAAAAGATACTTATTTTTCTGCCATGCTACCAATAACTGGTAATATAACCTTCTTACCTTCGTTACACTTCATTATCATGTAGAAAACCAGGATAATATATCCTAAACTTAAGAATAGGAAAGGTATAAACATACAAAATACGGATAGGAACATTACTGGTACAGATATGATAATAAATGCAAATCCTAAGTAAATAGATTGTTTAGCATTGAATTTAACAAACGCATCAGTATCATTTAAGAAGAATAATCCACCAAGTGGAGCTAAAAAGTACATAATAATTGACTTTATTAGTAACTCGTTTTCCCCTTTAGGTATTTTGATCTCAATAACGTCTTCTTTTGCCATGAAAGAAATAGTAATAATTAATAATTGGAGCGAAAGACGAGATTCGAACTCGCGACCTCTTCCTTGGGAAGGAAGCGTTCTACCAACTGAACTACTTTCGCACCAATCAATTTTACCACTAATATTTATAAAAAATGATTATAATATTCCTATCATAGATATTTTTTACAAGTATGAGAATGAATATGACTATTAACACAATTGATGAATATATTTCTCAGTTTAGGCCTGAAGTAAAAAAATTACTTACTGAAGTCAGAAATGCAATTAAAGAAGTAGCACCTGAGGCAACTGAATGTATTAGTTATGGCATGCCCGCCTTTAGACAGGGTAAAGTACTAGTATATTTTGCAGCTTATGATAGCCATATTGGCTTCTACCCTACCTCATCTGGAATCTCTAACTTCAAAGAAGAACTTAAGGAATACAAAACATCTAAAGGAACTGTTCAATTTCCTCTCGATAAACCACTTCCAATAGAACTTATAAAAAAGATTACTAAGTTTAGAGTTAATGAAGTTAATAAAATAAACAATTAGGATAGACTAAGATTGCTCAAAGCCCTCTCTCAGTGTAAAATAGCTATACTGCCTTCTGATATTACTTTCCTATTCAATTAAATGAAATCTCAATTAGAGTTAAATTCAAAAGATTCAAAACCAAATATTCAAAGAGATATTATTGCTAAACTTTCACTTACAGGAAATCTTAGGTACAGCGAATTACAGAATAAAGATATTTCTAGTGATCTATTTAATTATCATTTAAAATTTCTTCTTTCTAAAGGATTAATTAAAAAAGAAGGATTAAAGTATTCTCTTTCAGATCTTGGAAGAAGACTTGTTGCAGATAACTTTAATATTAATCTTAAAGGATATGTAACTGAGAACTTCAGAGTATGTGTACTAACAGCAATATTCAAAAAAGATGAGAATGGATTTAGAATTATTAATCAGAAAAGATTAGTTCAACCATTCATTGGTAATAAAGGAATATTAGGTTCACAAATACATAAGACAGAAGGAATATTCGAAGCGGCAAGTAGAACTGCACTAATTGAAACAAATTTAGTAGTAGATCCTACTAAGTGGAAATATTTAGGTATGTTCAGATCAATTACTTACATTAAAGATGATTACTTTCATGATATTTTCTATAACTTGGTTGTTACAGATGACTATGAAGGAGAAGTACAAAATACAGTATATGGAGAAAACTACTTTGTAAATCTAGATACTGCTATTAAAGATGAAAAATCTTCTTTTACTCCCTTTGATGCAATAGTTAAATATTATGAAGATGTTCAGAAGAAAAATAATATCTTCCAGAAAATAGATTTCAAAGAACAGACTTATCATCTCGACAGTTTCTAACCTACCGAGTACATCTTCAGTGAGTTAATCCTCTCTAGAATATACAGAACAAGGAAGAATATAATCCCATAAAGTTAAATTACATCATAATATTATGGAATCTTTTATTGGATATCCTGATGAAGGACCAACTCGAATTACAGATTTTGGAATTTTTAATGAAAAGGGTCAAAACGGATTTTATTGGAAGAAAGGAAAAGAAGTTAACTTTTTCTTTAAAGCAACTAATCCTGTAAGCGATATCAATTTAATAGTGGAGGAACTCTCATTAAAAGGATTAGCTCCAACTTTAATAACTTGTAAAGAAGATGGTTACCATATTAACACCTATGCAGCTAAGCAGTTACCAGGTATTCCTATTACAAACTGGTGTTCTACTCTTTCTAGAATATCAGGTAATCTAAGTAGAGATATAGTAGATAAAACTGGAAAATTTAATCGAAAAGTTAAGGCTGAAAACAAAGACAGATCAAATGAAACTATTTTAAGACTACATCTACCACATGAAGGAACTCTTGTTTCTGGAAGTATAGATAATTGTTCAAACTTTTTAATGAGGTACAAAAACTATGATGAATTATTTTTTGTTGTAGTTCAATCAAAAGATTACAAAGAGAGAAAAATTGATTTAAGTAACTCTGAGGCAAGATCATTCATAAGTAAATTCATAAAATTTAATAATGAGGGTCAAGATTTTCATTGCATAATTACAACTTGGCATCCACTTGTTTATGGTTTTTCAGCATCTGTTAATGTGTTCGGTCGATTATCTTTGGATCTTAAACATGGAAGTCCTGGAGATATGATTGCAGGACTTCAAAATCCGGACTTTAGACTTACTCAGTCTAATAGAACTGTATTTGATCTGAGAGCAACAGATTTTGAACTTCCTGTAACTGGAAGAATTCGTGAAATAACAAGCATGATAATTAGATACCTCATTACTGATAAAGGTGAGCGAATAAATGATTTGAATCCTCATCCTATATGGGCACCTATATATTATGAAGGAGGAATTATTCTAGATAGTAAGAATAAATTAACGCCAATATTTTGGGATGCATCTGAACAAACATCAGAGGGTCTCTATGCATTATAACTTTACTATTTTTTAAAACACTTTTATGGATCCTATTAAAAACTTCTGGATTGGAATTAAAGCCGTAGTTATTAATAACCAAGGTAAAGCATTAGTACTAAAGCTTAAAGATCAACAAGGTAATGCCTTCTGGGATTTTGCTGGAGGAAGAATTATTAACGATGAGAATGTTTTTGATACTTTAAAGAGAGAGGTAATGGAAGAACTTCCTGAAATAACTGAAATGAATATTAAAGGTCCAATCTTTGCGAGTAGATTGGAGAAAGATTTAACAAATGGTAATGGACTTTTTCTTGTGTTCTTTAGAGTTGATGTAAATATCCAGACGATAACCCAAATGACAGAACATTCTGATCATAAGTGGGTAGATTTCCAAGAGGCTATAAACTTATGTCTTGAAAAGAATACATATATAAGTCCAAGTTATTTGGGTGCTTTAATAAAGTCTTTAAGTGTTAATAATTAATTCTACACTTCCTTGTTATTTCTGTTTCTGTAGTGAAGAATTGAGTAAACTATTGCGATTATTAGTATAAGTATTCCGAATCCTCCAAATACATTTCTTAAACTAGATATCTGAGTAAAGAATCCTACAAAGAAGAATACTAATATTGCCCCTACTTCTATTAAGAACCCGTTAACTGAAGATACTGTTGCTCTAGTATTAGTAGGAATAGCATGTTGAAGCTTACCATCAAAAACTATGTGGATTATGGTGAATAAGAAACTGAATAACACAAGTAGTGCAAGGGAGGATACTGTATGAAAGTATGCAGATAAAAACAAGAATGTACTGCATAGTCCAAATAGAAAATAAAAGAACATGTTTGATAATTTATCGAACTTATGGGCAATATAACTTGCCAAACCTTGAGATAAACTCATAATTGCAAGGAATATTCCAAGTCTATTAAGTGCAAGTCCAGTGTCACTTGCAAACAGTGTCCAGTATTCATCAAGTGCACCACCTAATGCATATGCTAGGGAGAGGAATATCATTATGTAGATTATTGTTTTACTACTAAATGCATCTTTTATACCCTGTTTTAGTAAGGTGAAATATTCCCTCTCGTGAGTAGACTCAACCTTCTTAACATTTGGAAGCAGGAATATTATTAAGGCAGATAGTAGCGTTGCAAAACAGCTAATTACTAGAACAAATGAATATCCATAAGGTATAGCTATAGTTGAGAGAAGTGATGCTAAAAGTATTGCAACAAAGGAAAGAGTTTTAGTCATTCCTATTATTTTAGTGTACTCTTTCTCTCTATTATTTATCTTCAGTTCGTCGTATATGACTGCTTGAAATGTACCGGAAGTGAATGCACTTTTAATTCCCCAAAAGACAAAACCAATAAGGAAACCCCAGAATGTAGGAAATATTATCCATATTGCATAACCGATAGTCCTAATTATTTGTCCTACAAATAGAAGATTTTTTCTAGAGTACTTATCTGCAAGTACACCTGATGGGATTTCAAGTATTAAAGATGTTCCTGCCCAAACAGCAAGTAATATTGAAATTTGTATTGGAGTTACATGGAAATCTGAAAACATTACAGTGTAGAGAGGATATATCAAAACAAGATCGTCAAGAAACTTGAACGAATATATTTTAAATAAAAATTCTCTCATACATTATTTGTTTATGACGCCAGCTTATACTTCTTTGTAATAGAATCTACAGTTTCTTTATCTCCAAATACTAGGATACCTAGTATCTCGAGATCTTTAAGATCCTTTTTAGAAGTTTCTGCTATTACTTTCTTGTCACTAGTTGTTTGAATCATTTCTCTAGTGAATTCAACAACTTTAAGACCAAGTTTTTGTGCTTGTTCTCTTACTTCAAGGATCTCTTTTCCTGTATCTATTTCTTTAAGCATTATGGCATGTTGGATATTGAGTTTTATCTTCTCTCCATCTTTTGTTTCAATAGTATCTTGAAGAACTAGTTTAGTTCCTTCTCGAAGAGCTAATGAACCACTTAGATGTGCAACAGTATTTAGCTCTTGCCATTTCTCAAGATGAGCTTCCTTGTTAATAAGAATAACTTCAGATTTTGTAGTTTTAGATTTACTAAACTCTGTTTTCTTTTCCTCTCTCATAGGAGGGAAAGGTACTCCTTCTCTTCCCGTCACATCTTCAAATATCCAGAAGTTTCTTTCGCTATGGCCCCATCCAAATGTTGGAGGCATTCCATATTCAAGCATTTCAACAAAGTCTCTATCTAACATTTGAGCTTCATCATCTCCTTCATCTCTCATCTTTTGTTGTACTTCAAATCTTTCAAGCTGATCAATTGGATCATTAAGTTCACTAAAACCATTTCCAAGTTCAGATCCTGCCATCCAAGGATGAATTCTTTCTGTAAGAACTGGATTTTCAACCATAGATTTTGCAAGAGGAGATAGGAATTTAGGTTCATTGATCATGAAAGCTGGACCTGCTATAGTCTTTCGAATTATTTTTCCAAGTGCATCTATTCCTCTGTTAACATTCTCTTTCTCATCTACCCCATTTTTCAGAAGTATTGCATTAACCTCTTCTTTTGAAGTATTGAAGATATCTACACCAAATCTTTCTTTGATAATAGTTGCAAAATCTAATCTGTCCCATTTCTTTTCTAGATCTACTTCAAATCCATGAAGATTGAATTTGGTTTTACCCCAAACTCTTTTAGCAACGTATCTAAACATCTCTTCTATGAATTCCATACCTTCTGTATAGTCGGCATATGCCCAGTAGAATTCCATTGCAACATGTTCTGGAAGATGTTCATCACTAAATCCTTCGTTTCTAAATCTAGGACCAATGTCATATACCTTTTCGAATCCTCCACCTATTAGTCTTTTAAGAGGTAATTCATGGCTTATTCTTAGATAAAAGTCCTGATCAATTGCATCCATATGGGTTACAAATGGTTTTGCATCAGCTCCACCAGTTGTAAGTTCAAGAACTGGAATGTTTACTTCATAGAATCCATGTTCTCTAAAGAAATCTCTATGAGCTTGCCAGTATTCTGCACGTCTTTCAAATCTTTTTCTAATTTCTGGATTCATTGTCATATCCAAGTATCTTTTTCTTTGTCTTAGTTCAGTATCTTGTAATCCTTCCCATGTATCTGGAAGTGGTCTTACAGATTTTACTAAAACAACTATTTTAGATACTTCAAGAGATTTCTCTCCTCTTTGAGTTTTTGTAAGTTTCCCAAAAGCTTGTACAAAATCTCCTGGATCTATGACTTCAAGTAAGTCTTTGAATCCTAATGTTTCTTTCGTTGTAGATGGTAAATTATCTTCTTTAATGTATAGTTGGATTTTTCCTGTTGTATCTGTTAGATCTCCAAATGCTAATTTACCGTGTTCTCTAAAAGCAGTTAAACGGCCGGTGATATAAAACTCTTTGTTTTCGTTAGTATCAAAAGTGTCTACTAGTTTTTGTATTTCGGATGTTCTTTTAGATCTTGCAGGATATGGTTCGAATCCTAAATCTCTTAACTTCTTAGCCTTAGCAATTCTGAATTGTCTCATCTGGTCTAGGGATTGCCCTATTTGTGCTTTGTCCATTGCTATGGCTATAAAAAGTAAAAAATAAATATACAGTGTGTATTCTACTATATATAGGGGATAAGGTCAGCTGAAATAGGGATATTGGTGATAAGTTTTATTGTTAGGATATTTTACCGCAACTACCTTGTATTGAGAGATCACGTGTACCAGTTACAGGTGTTCCAGCTTCAAGTGGAATTAGTGTAGTTGTAAATATACTCGTATATCTCTTACCTTCAGCAATAAGTGATTGTTCAAATTTTAATGTTCCTGGCTTTGATTCTGAGACTAAGATATTACTTGCACCATTAGGATTTGGTATGACTAAATCTCCTCCAACTCTTTTTATAGTAACATTTTCAATTTTTACTTCTTCTCCATCTCCTAGATTTTTTCTAGTAATATCTACAGTCTGAGATTGAGGTTTATCACCACAGTTAATAATAGACATTTCGAATGGTTTAACAGGAGTACATGCGGTAAGTAAAAGTAATCCAGCAAGTGCAACATTTTTTCTTATTCTAGCTGGAAATCTCCATATATCAATCATTTGTGTAATATTAAAAAATATGGCAGGAGTATAGTACTATCTGATAGTATTTTCAAATTAAATTCTTAAGTATATTCTGATTATTTTTAATCACTTTATATATTTATTAAGTTTATTTACAAACCTATGCATATTAGGATTTAGTTTTCTTATATCCATTTCAAGAATTTCTTGAGGATTAAGCCAATAATATTTTCCAAACTCTCTTTTAAATTCTTCTGATTGGTCATTTATACCCATTTTGCTATTTCTATTTAAGACAAACCATAATGTAACATCAGTATGTCCTGCAGTTTGACCTACGGTAATTGATTGATCAATGAAAAAAGGTAACTCTGAATTAAATAGTAATGTTGCTTCCTCACTCATCTCTTCTCTAACTTCTCTTTGAACAGTTTGTAAAGGTAATTCACCAGGATCAACATGTCCTCCATTTGGTAATAGTAATCCAGCCTTATTATTTTCAAGTAATAAAATCCTAGTTTCTAATGGATCTACAAATACAGTTGCACAAACTAGATGTTTAGAAGGATTTGCAGGTTTAGAAATTCTAAATATCTCAACATTAGAATCAATCCAGTGCAAAGCATCTTCAATATGTAACCGTTCTATCTCGTCATAGGGAGTAATCAAAGAAATTGTATTTCTTATTTGTTCCCTTACAGAATCTTTTGTATTTTGTTCCTGTATAGCTATAGCCATAATAAATTATATCAAATTTTTAAGTATATCTTGATTATCCTTTAACCATTTTCTATGGAGTTTGTAATTTGGAGATTGAATAAGAACTAAGTTCCAAAAGTCTTTAGAATGATTCATTTCCTTTAAATGACATATTTCATGAATTACAACATAATCTATTACCTTGTAAGGAGTGAATATTAATCTCCAATTGAAATTAAGATTCTTTTTACTTGAGCAACTTCCCCACTTTGTACTTTGATCTTTCACAGAAATATCGTTGAAGTTGGTCTTATATATCTTTACTATATCTCTGGCCTTAGAATATATGTATGTTTCAGCAATCTTTTTAAATAACTTAATTAAAGATTCTTTTTGTTCTTTTTCGACATCAATGTTTTCTGCTTCAATCTTTGTTTTTAATGTTTCAGGTATTTCAGTCACAAGGTAATTCTCTTCAAGATACGAAGTAATTCTCTGTCTTTTTGTATACTTAAACTTAAGAATATATTGTTCTTCTAATATCTCAAATATCTCTCCTTGACGTATTTCTTTCTCATGTTTTTTAGCTTCTTCGAGTTTTACTTGAAGTAGGTTATAGTTCTTTTCTATCCAGTCTCTATGTTTAGAAACCACTTCTTCCATGTGTTTTGAGGTATAGAATACAGGTGTTTTAACAATTAAAGTTAAATCTTTATCGAAAGATAAGGTATAATTTCTAAGGTATGCTTTTTTAATTTGTTTAATTTTAATCGAATGCATAGATTCTATTGTAATATATCTAAACAAAATGGAGTACTAGATGACGAGGAATCTTATCATGCTATTAAAGTACTAAGACTTAATCTTGGAGAGAAAGTAGTTTGTTTTGATGGCCTTGGTCATGAATGGTTATGTGAAATAGTTTCCTTAAGAGCAGAAGGTTCTTCTAGTAAGCATCCAAATATTAAACTTAATATTGTTTCTGAAAAATATTTTCCTTCCAAGGAAGAACTTAAAAAACCTAAGGTTTGTATTATAGTTTCTTTGTACAAATTTGATAGATTTGAGTTTGGTTTAGAAAAGTTAGTAGAGCTTGGAGTGGATGAAATAATTGTTACTAAAACTCATCTTTCACAATTTGATCTACCCCTAGCAGAAAAAAAGTTAGCAAGATGGCAGGAGATAGTAGTATCTGCTTGTAAACAAAGTGAAAGAAAATGGAATCCAAATATAAGTATTCTGGATATGAAAAAGATATTAGGAACTACCAAAGACGAAAGTGTTTTGAATCTTGTAGCAACAACTGAACTAGACAACCCTATTCCCTTAAAAGATATTGAAGCTAATAAATATAATAAGATAGTGATCTTTATAGGTCCTGAAGGTGGATTTGAAAAAAACGAATTAGATGAAATTGTTTCTGCTGGTTTCAAACCAGTTAGCTTAGGGGGGAATGTTTTAAGAGCAGAAACAGCCGCTATCTATGCTGCTGTTTTATGTTCAAACTATTAAGCTTCTTTTCCTCTATTTCCAGCACATACTTTCTTAAGGAATGTTTTAATACTTTGTGCAACTATATCCTTTACTTGTGCTTCTTTATTATTATTATTTGCAGGTATATCTATCCCACCATTTTTGTTAAGAACCCCTACGAAAAATGTATTTCCCCATGGGAATAAGACATTTTTACTATAGAATTTATCAGGATTAGGATCAGAATTATTTCTTCCAAAAGGGTCTTGATCGACTATAGGAACAAGATTCCCATCATTCTTTTTGGGTCCATATCCAAAATCGGTACATATACCATTAGGGTGCTCTGCTGGAGCTACAACAACAGTGTATATTCTATCTTCACCATTTGAGTCTTTAAACCCAGGTACTGTTAAACCAAGATAGTTATGGTATTCACTTGGATTAATATGAGTTGAAACTCCGCCGTTATTACCACATGCAGCTAAAAGCAAAGAGGACATCACTACTGCGCTTCCTGCTCTTATTAGGCTAAGTGTATTATTGTTTCTTGAGATATCAGGCGAATAAATTGACATAATTATATATTAAAAATTACGTTGTGATTATATCTCATAGGAAGTGAAAATCAATTATTTCGTACTTTCGATTCTAACCCAGGTCTTTTCAAAACTTTTCTTTGCTATTTTTCTATCATAGAAGATCTTCATCCAAAGTACTAATCTCACTGGATAAAGAAGAAGTGACCAACATAATTGAGTTACATCTCTTGCATATTTAATTGGAAACCAGAAGTATTGTATTTCTTGCCAAATAGATCTAGTTTTAGTTTTTTCTGTTACAAATCCATATTTCCATAATTGAATATATCCACCAAGACTTCTTGCTTTTTGGTTATACCAATCTTTCAGAGCATTAGGGTACTTAACGTAAACTGTAGCTTCCGGTTCGTAAGCAATTCTCTTCCCATCTTCAATTATCTTGTATGACATATATGCATCATCTGCAAGTACATCGTCAGGTAATCTCCATTTAGGTTTATATATAGCTGAAAGATATCCACTAATAACAAAGAAGTTTTTGTTTGTAATTACCTTTGCACTAAGTCTTCCTTTATTTTTTGTTAAAGTTACTGTTCTTTTATGGTGAGCTGCATCAGCAAGTAAGTGTCCCCAATAACCAAGTATTGTTGAACTTCTGTCTTTTGACATTGGTCTTCCTGTAACTCCACCTATAGATTTATCTGAGATCAATTTATTAATTAATGGATTTATACTATTTTCTCCTACATATGTATCTCCATCTGTAAGAATAAGTATGTTACCTTTTGCTTTTGCAAATCCTAAGTTAAGTGCATATGGTTTACCTTTTTGTGGATCTTGTATATGAACATACTTGGACATATCGAAGTTAAGTTCGTGAAGTTTTTCAAGTGCTACTGTCGAAGTTGCTTCATCAGGACAAATAAGCATAATCTCATAATCTATTTCTGGAATATTCTTATATATAGGGTTTACCAAAGCTTCTAAGCATTGACCTATTGATCTATGTTCTTTCCATGCAGTTATTAATATTGATACTTTCATGAACTCAAAACTAATATTAACTTTGTCGGATCTAATTATATCACTTTCTAAACATCTTCTTCTTTTTCGCTCTTATGCTGTTAATCCTAGCTTGGATTTAATATAATCCCCAAATAGAATCCAAATGTGAATAATTGAATATGTCTTTATATCTTTATGGACAATACTACACCTGCAGAAAAACAATATCTAGAACTAAAAAATAAGTATAAAGACTGTGTGCTTCTATTTAGAATGGGAGATTTTTACGAAACTTTTGATGATGATGCTCGTCTTATGAGTAAGATATTAGGACTTACTTTAACATCTAGATCTAAGGGTTCTTCTAAAAGACCACTTGCTGGAATACCCCATCATGCACTGCATACATATCTTGGAAAGATAGTTAATGCAGGATTTAAAGTAGCTATTGCTGACCAGATAGAAGATCCTAAGTTTGCTAAAGGTATTGTTAAAAGGGATGTAGTAAGAGTTGTAACAAGTGGAACTTTAATAGATGATAAAAATCTTCCACCAGAAACGAATAACTTTATTGTCGCAGTTTTCTCGAAAGTTTCTAAAGGTCAAACTCATTGGGGACTATCTTGGATAGATTTAAGTACAGGGGAATTTAAAATAACTGAAGCAATAACCTCAGGAGATGATCCAACTATTCCAAGTAAAATACTAGATATTATTAAATCTGTTTCTCCTAGAGAGATTCTTACAACTCAAAGTTTAAAAACATTCTTGTCATCTCTTCTTAATGTCTCAGTAAAAGTGGTTGAAGATTTTCAATTTGACGCTGAGCCATCTATTAATATATTAAAAGACCAGTTTAGGGTACAAAACTTAAAAGGATTTGGTGTGGAAGATTATATATATGGTGTTGGTTCTGCAGGAGCACTTGTAACATATCTTAAGAATCTTCAAAGATCTGAGATATATCACCTGAATGGTTTGTCCTATGAAAATCTTGATGAATTTATGAATCTGGATTTCAATACCGTCAGGAATCTAGAACTTTTGTCTCCTACATCTCCTCTTGGGAATCCAAAGTCTACATTAATTGGTATTCTAGATAGAACTAGTACTCCAGGTGGTAAAAGACTTATACGTAATTTTATTCTTAGACCACTAATTGAGAAAACTAAAATAGAAAAGAGATTGAATGTTGTTAAGTCCTTTTATGATAACTTTGAAGTAGCAAGTAGTATAAAAATTGAACTAGATAAAATATACGATATTGAAAGAATCTCAGGAAGACTTGGAATTAATAATATCTCACCAAAAGATTTCCTTGCACTTAAACAAAGTTTAGATGCACTTATTGAAATTATTCGAATTACAAGTGATACCACCACTCCTAACTTTTCTATAGCTATTTCAGAACTAGAACTCATAAAAGATCTCTCTTCGAAATCTTCCATGATAGATCAAATTAAGGAAAGTATAGTTTCAACTATTAAAGAAGATGCACCTTTTGATGTTACCCAAACTGGAGTATTTGTAGATGGGTTTAATACTGAGCTAGATGAGCTAAGAGTAATAAGGCATGGAGGTGGGAAGTGGATGAGTGAGTACGAAAGAAAACTTGTTGAATCCACAGGTATTAATACTCTTAAGGTAAGGTTCAATAATGTATTTGGTTACTATATCGAGGTAAGTAAGGGCATGATATCTAAAGTTCCAGATGCGTTTACTAGAAAGCAAACATTAGTAAATGCAGAAAGATATGTAACAGATGAACTTAAGGAAATGGAAGTAAAAGTTTTGTCTGCTGAAGATAAAATAATATCCCTAGAAAAGTCTTTGTATGAGGAATTTAAAACAGGATTTGTAAAATATATTCCAATACTTCAAGGTCTTTCTAAGATTATTTCTAACCTTGATGTTCTAATTTCTTTCTCAATTGTAGCTAAAGAGAATAACTATGTTTATCCTGAATTATTAGAAGAATCTACAGATAGTAAAACACTTCAAATAGTTGAAGGAAGGCATCCAGTAGTTGAAAAAATATTGAAAGGAGACTTCATAACTAATGACATTGATCTTAACAACAATAAATATGTGATCATACTTACTGGACCTAATATGTCTGGTAAATCTACATATATTAGGCAAATTGCCCTTATTACCTTAATGGCACAAATAGGTTCTTTTGTTCCTTCTAAAAGTGCAAAACTATCTCTTGTAGATAGAGTTTTTACAAGAATAGGTGCATCTGACAATTTAGCTGAAGGTGAAAGTACTTTTATGGTTGAGATGAATGAAACTGCAAATATTTTAAATAATGCTACTAATATGAGTTTAGTAATACTAGATGAAGTTGGTCGTGGTACTTCAACATTCGATGGTGTTGCAATTGCATGGTCAGTTGTTAAATATATTCATGACAATCTTAAATGTAGAACTTTATTTGCTACTCATTACAATGAACTTACAAAACTTTCAGATAGATTTGATGGAATTTCAAATTACAATGTTGAAGTATCTGAGCAAAAAGGTGAGGTTGCATTTTTACATAAGATATCTCCAGGTGCTGCAGAAAAGAGTTTTGGAGTACATGTTGCTAAGCTTGCAGGGCTACCTAAAGAAGTTGTAGAAAATGCTTCTAAGATACTTAAAGACTTTGAATCTTCTAAAGGAGAAAGTGTTAAAAGAAAAATGGTTGGTAAAGTTAATGTAGATCATACTCCACAAATTGGACTTGGACTTTAAATGCTATATACCACTACTTGTTTTGTAATAAAAAAGAGACCACTTAATGAGAAAGATGTAATTCTTACAATGCTCTCGGTAGATAGAGGTCGCTTCGATGTTGTTGCCAAGTCTTTAAAGAGTCCTAAAAGTAGAAAGGCAGGAAAACTAGATCTTATGAATATTATTAGAGGTACATTTGCTGAAGGAAAGAATTTAGATATTTTAACTGAATGTAAACTAGAGAATTCTTTTAGAGAACTTAAGAATGACATAACAAAGAATATATACATTTGGATACTTTTAGAACTTGTTGAAAAGATTACGTTTATTAATCCAGATGACACGAGAGAAATATTTCATAATCTTAAAGAAGTATCTAAATATCTTTCAGAGGAAACAGATAATGAAAAGCTAAAACTACTGCTAGCTTCTCTTGGAATATTTCTTATGAGAGATTCAGGATTTTTAATTAATTTTGAGAATTTTATAGACACAGGTAATGAGATAACAAAAGAATCTAAAATATATTTTAATCATGAACTTGGATTTTCTGAAAGCAAAGATAAGGTTATTCAAATAGATACTAACCTATTTAAAACAATGAGGTTTTTATCTGTTTCAGAAGATGTATCCGAGTATTCAAGAATACAAACTTCTACTATTAATTTAAATATTCTTCTAAAGATTGTATGCTTATGGTATGAGGAATGTACTGGATCTAAGTTAAATTCATTCTCTCTATTAAGTCATGAGAGAAGTGGGAAAATAAATTAATAATAGATAATTAAGAATGGAAATAGAAAGAAAATGGCTTGTAGCAAAATTACCTAATCTCGATTCCTTACCTATGGAATCATTTGAAAGATATTTTATATATACTTCTGATACTGTTGAAATTCGTGTTCAAAAAAGAAATGAAATATATGAATTAGAAAGAAAATCACAGGTGAATAATATTTCGAGAAGTAAACAAATAATAACAATTTCAGCTCAAGAATTTGATTTTTTTAAAGCTTTATCAAAGAAATCAATAATTCGTGATAGCTATATTTTTAACGAATATCCTGAAATTTCAATTAAGATTTATCATGGTGAGTATGAAGGCCTTGCAAGAGTCGAGGTTGAATTTGTCACAGAAGAAGAAGCGCAGAATTTTTTTCCTTTTGATTGGTTTGGAGCTGAAATTACAAACGCAACAATTGGAAGAGATAAAACACTTGTTGAATTAAATGAAGATAGATTTAAAAAAGAATTAAGTAAATATATGAGCATTTAATTATTATTGTTTTCGTAATGAATTACACAAAACTTATAATTAGTGGTGAACCTGGTGCTGGATCTACTTCACTATCTCTACTTCTGTCATATTATCTTAAAATGAAACTCATATATGCAGGCATGATTCAAAGGAAACTTGCTAAAGCTTCAGGGTATGAGGAAGAAGGAGAAAGATTTGTTGAATATACAAAAGTATTGGAATCTAAATATGACATTGAAGTGGATAAGGCTATGAGAAAGTATATTTTAGAAAATGATAACGTTATTGCAGATAGTAAAATTAATGGCTTCTTTGACTACCCTTCTGATGTTTTTAAAGTGTATCTTCTATGTTCAAGAGAAGTAAGAAATGAAAGAATACTTGCTCAAGGTAGAAAAGATGGACTTAAACTTCTTGAAGAAAGAGAGAACGCAAATAGATTAAGCTTTATTAAGATATATGGTTTTGATATGGCAGATGAAGCAACAATAAGGAAACACTACGACTTAGTAATAGATTCAAGTAAGTTAAACATTCCTGAAACATTAGAATTAATATTAAATGGATTTGGTAAGAAGTTTGATAAATCTACCCTAGTTGAATTAGATAAGAAATACTGGGAACTAAAGAAAGATTACTTTAGAGCTGAACTTTCAAAGCAAGGTTTACTTGCCGATGTGAAAGATATTGTAAAAGACATAATGAATAATGTAGAATAACTATGGTTATTTAATAATGTGTTTTCTAGTTTGGCAAACTAGTGTGAATTAAGTAACTATGAATTAAGGTGCCTGGTAACAGGAATTAGGGTGGAACCGCGACTTAAGTAGAAATACAAGAGCCGTCCCAAAGAATTATCTTTGGACGGTTCTTTTTTATTTTTTATTTTTACTTATATGTCAGACAGCACTCTTACACTTGAAAAGATTGTTTCTTTCACGAAGTCTCGTGGATTTGTATACCCTTCTTCTGAAATATATGGAGGCTTTGCTGCTGTGTATGACTATGGTCATTACGGTAAACTTCTCAAAGACAACATACAAAGACAGTGGGAAAAATCCATGATACAAACTCGTGACGATGTATATGCATTAGATAGTGGTATCTTTATGCATCCAATGACATGGAAAGCATCTGGTCATGTAGATGGTTTTAATGATGTCTTAGTAGAAGATAAAATAACTCATAAGAGATATAGAGCAGACCATTTAGTTGAGGAGTTTTATGACAAGAAAGGTACTAAAGTAGATATGGATAAGAAAACTCCTGAAGAATTAGCTAAAATAATTGCAGATGAAAAAATATTAAGTCCAGATGGTAATGAACTAACAGCACCTCGTAGTTTTAATCTAATGGTTAAAACTAATTTAGGGACTACAGACTCTACACTAACTGCTGAAAATACTGTTTATCCAAGAGCAGAAACATGCCAAGGTATTTATTTGGATTATAAGCTTGTTCTAGATAGCTTAAGACCTAAAATTCCTTTTGGTATTGCTCAAGTTGGTAAAGCATTTCGAAATGAGATAGTAGCAAGACAGTTCATTTTCAGAACTCGCGAATTTGAACAGATGGAAATGCAATATTTTGTTCACCCATCTGAGATGGATGAGAAATATGAATACTGGCATCAGTATAGATGGGAGTGGTACAAGGATCTTGGTATTGATGAATCTAAACTTAACTGGCATAAGCACTCTAAGTTAGTATTCTATGCATCAGCAGCATATGATATCGAATACAACTATTCGTGTCTTGGGGGTTTTAAAGAAGTAGAAGGTGTTCATGCTAGAGGTAATTATGATTTAACACAGCATCAGAAGTTTTCTGGTACAGATCTCACATACTTCGATCAAGTAAGAAATGAAAAATATCTTCCACATATTATGGAGACTTCAGTTGGTTTGAATAGACTTGTTCTCATGTTCTTAGATAATGCTTACACTGAAGAAGAAGTTAATGGAGAAACTAGAATAGTTTTGAAATTAGATAAAAGACTTTCTCCAGTTAAAGTTGCAATTCTTCCTTTATCTAAAAAGGAACCTTTATCTAAAATGGCTCATGAAATTGCTGGAACACTTAAAGAGCATTGGATGTGTGAGTACGATGAAACTCAAAGTATTGGTAAGAGATATAGAAGACAAGATGAAATTGGTACTCCATACTGTGTAACTGTTGATTTCGAAACAGTAAATGATAATGCTGTAACAGTTCGAGATAGAGATACAATGAAACAAGAAAGAGTACTTATTCATGATCTTGAGGATTACTTAAAAGCAAAACTTGAAGGATAGTATTATGCGAATTGAAAAGCTAGATTACAAAGTAATAAAGTCAGATGATTCTGATGAACTTTCTAAAGTCATTGTTGCATCAAAACCTATTGGTGTAACCTCTCATGATGTTGTAGATTACTTTAGACACGAATTAAATACACGAAAAGTTGGTCATGCAGGAACATTGGATCCTTTTGCAGAAGGAGAGCTAATTATTGCATCTGGGAAATACACCAAAACATTAGATAGTTATTTATCTCTTCCTAAGAAATATTTCTTCAAAGGAGTAGCTGGGATTAAGACACTAAGTGGAGATAACCAAGAAGAAGTTCGGGATATTGATCCCAAGTATTTTATTAGTAGTTTGTATTCTAACAAATCTAAAGATACAAAGGATCTGGATGTAAGGTTAAAAAGTACACTAGATAAATTCCTAGTAAAATACGTTCAAAATGTTCCAGTATTTAGTTCTGTAAAAGTTGGAGGATACAAGCTTAGGGAACTTGCAAGAAGCTATCCAAACTTCAAAGTAATAAATACAAGTGATCTTACCTCAACAGAATTGACTTACTATTCAAGAAGTATACTTACCCAAGAAGAAGACCTGATCAACAAGAGTGAATCTAGACAAATAGCAATCTTTGAAAAGATATCTGGAGAACTTGTGGTACTAATTCCTGAAAGAGAATGTAAGATATTTAGTTATGAAAATATTAAGACTAATATTATTGAAACGGAAGAAGTATTGAGGTATTCGTCTAAATCTTTTTGCGAAAGTCTTGAAAAACTACTCGTTAATAGAAAAGAGGGAGAAGAATATACTTTAGTTTCAATTGAAGGAAGTGTAATAGTGGAAAGTGGCACTTATATAAGAGTTTTAATAGAAGATCTTTGTAAAGAAGCCCTAGATACATATGGCTCACTTTATTATCTTAAGAGAGAATATGATCTTGGTTCTTTAAAGTAAATTGCTGTCAAAAGAAATGACTAGCATTTCTTTTGGATTTGTTGAATAATAATTTTTGTATAAACTTTTTACTATTATTAAGTACTATGAATAACAAATCTTTTACGCTCGTCGAAATGTTAGTTGTTTTAGTAGTAGTTGGAATGCTTATCGCTATGGCAGTTGTAGGTATTCAAGCAGTTCAAACTGGAAGTAGAGAGTCTCAAAGAGGTAATGATATTCGTAACTTCCAAGGCCTTGTTGAAGATTATTATTCAAAGTTTAAACAATACCCAAGTATGAATCCAGCTGACCATCAGATTATGTTTGATAAGACTTTCATTAATGCACAAGATGGTGTAAATTCAGATGATGTAACCTATGTATGTTTACTATCTATCCCACTTACAGGAAGCTATAACTCTCTTAGCTGTGGAGCAGACACTCTAACTGGAGGAGATATATATAGAGTATACAAATTCGGCATGCCAGCAAGATTTGTTACAAGTGTTCCATTTACTGGAAGTTATTTTGGTGCAGGTTCTGGAACTGCAGAGAATCACTGTACAACAAATAATACGCCACCTTCATACTCAACATGGTTCTTATACTATTCTGTAGAAGTTTCTATTCGACCTCAGGCATATAGACTTGGAGCTTGTAGTGAGTATGGACTTAAGAATCCATCAGGATCAAAGCTAGACTAATAATCTAGAAAATTGAAATATAAAAAGAGTGATCAAATGGTCACTCTTTTTAGTTTAAAGCTTGATTAAGTTTAGAATAAACTGATCGAGGTCACCATCTAATACCCCTTGTGTATCTGAAGTTTCATCATCTGTCCTTAAGTCTTTTACAAGTTTATATGGATGTAAGACATAATTTCTAATCTGGTTTCCCCATCCTGCAATCTTATGCTCTCCTTTTGCATTAGTAAGTTCCTTTGCTCTTTTTTCTTCTTCCATTATGAAAAGCTTTGCCTTAAGAAGTGCAATTGCAGACTTCTTATTAGTAAGTTGTGTTCTTCCTGTTGAGCAGTGAATTGTTATTCCTGTTGGCTTATGTGTAAGTCTAATTGATGTTGCTACTTTATTTACATTTTGTCCTCCAGCTCCTCCACTTCTTACTGCATATATTTCAAGATCGGATTCTGGAATAACTATCTCGTTATCATCTTCTTCAATTAAGGGAGCTACTTCAACTCCAGCAAAAGATGTTTGTCTAAGACCTTGCGCATTAAATGGAGAAACTCTAACAAGTCTATGTGCACCCATTTCTCTTTTTAAATAACCATAAGCAAAGTCTCCATATACTTCCATAGATACTGAAGATATTCCTGCATCTGTTCCAATTTGTCTATCTGTTATCTCTACTTTCCATCCTTTCTTTTCAAAATACCTTAGGTACATTCTTTCTAGTATTTGTGCCCAGTCACAAGCTTCAGTTCCACCTTGGCCTGCATGTATTGAAAAGACAGCATTATTGCCATCATATTTACCAGAAAGATAGGTAAGTACTTCTAACTCTGAAACACTTGATATTAATTTATCTACCTCAGATTCTAACTCTGAGATTTGTGTTTCATTTGCATCGGATTCATATAACTTGCCTAGTTCTTCAAGATCGTTTACCTCTTTCTCAAGATCACTAATTTTTTTAATCTTTGAATCAATTAGTCCAATTCTTTTCATTATCTTTTGGGCTTTCTCAGTATCTTTCCAAAAGTCAGCTTCTGAAGTCTTTATCTCAAGCTCTTTTTTCTCGTTAGTAAGGGTTGTTAAGTCAAATTTAGATTTAATGTCATCAATCTTTTGTTTTGTTTCTTTAATCTTTACTGTTAAGTTGTTCATATATTACTTTTGCTAATTTATCACTATCATGACGAATTAAACTTCTAACAAGCTTATCTCCTTTTTGAGTTTTAATTGTTTCTTTTGCTAGAAAGTCACCTCTTAGTATTTTAACTTTCTTAAGTAAATTTGGAAAATTATTAAGATCATCTAATACTACATCGTCATTTTGTTCAATATATTTCTTTAATATATCCTTAGGTAAGTCATTTTGATTAATTATTACATAATCTGGATATCTTCCTAAGTATTTAGCTATTTCGTTTACATGATCTGAGGCACTAAAACCCCAAGTTTGTCCGAATTTAGTTACTAGGTTTAATACATAGAATATCTTAGCTTTAGTTTTCTTAAATGGTTTCTTGACACCTTCAACCACCAGATTAGCAATTATACTTGTATACAGGTCTCCTGGTCCAATTACTATTGCATCGGCTTCCAAAATTGAATCTATTACCTTCTTATATGTCTTAGATTCTGGTTTGAGGTAGAGTTCTTCAATTCTAAGTCTTCCATCATGGGGATAACTTGGTTCATCTATATTGTGTTCAGATTCAATTACACTCCCATTTGAGTATTTAGCACAAAGCACTGTCTTATCTAAAGTTATTGGGTAAACATGTCCTTTAATATTTAGAAGTTTTTCAGCTTTTTCTATAGCTTTAAGTTCATCTCCAATTACCTCGGTAAGTACTGTTAGAAATAGGTTTCCAAAGGTATGTCCTTTTAGTCCTTCTTCTCCTTTGTCAAAGCGGTATGAGAATATGTTTCTAAGCAAATACTGTTCTTCATCATCTTCAGCAAGTGAAACTAGGCACTGCCTTATATCTCCGGGTGGAAGAAATCCAAATTCATCTCTTAGTCTTCCAGATGATCCACCACTGTCTGTAGATGGAACTATTGCAGTTAGGTTCACATTTGGAAGCTTCTTAAGTCCAGAAAGAAGCATATAGCTTCCTGTTCCCCCTCCTATAGTTACAATGTTCCTAACCATATTTTTTGGCATACAAAGGGATTTATTGATATAATTCTGAAGATTATACTATATTCATAGATATATTTTTAATTGTTAATTGTTTAAAGTGGCTAATACGAAATCGGCTAAAAAGGCTATTAGAGTTTCAAAAAGAAAAGCTGTTTTTAACGAACATAAAAGAGTAAAGATTAATAATGCTCTTGATGCAGTTAGAAAACTCTCAGCAAATGAGATGTCAAAAGAAGAAGGACAGAAGGTTATGTCTACTCTTCAAAAGGCTTTAGATAAAGCTGTAAAGACAAAACAAATGCATAAGAATACTGCATCTAGATTAAAGTCTCGTGCAAGTAAGAAACTAAAAGTGATTACAAAATAAATAGATATTATTAACTGCCCAATTGTCTAAAACTCTTGTAAAGCTTGTAGATAGTGCTATATTTCCAGCTTCCCTACTTATTGTTTCCAAAGTACTTGGACTTGTTCTTACGAACAATATTTTTGGATTAAATTGGGGAATAGACCATCAGATTCAACAATTCCAATTATTTAGTGTGCAAATCGTTTATATAGATCAACAATCTAGTGTTATTGCTGCAACATACTCAAATATAATAATGTATTTGGTTATATTTATTGGTTTTGCTGTAAGGATCTTTCAAGCAAGATTCCTTCATAATGATCACATATCTCCAAGACTTCTTACTAAGCTTGCTGAAAATAATTTATTATCTATTCTTAAATCCTCTTTTGACATATACTTGGAAGGCTCTATATGGTTAGTATTTAGTTGGATTGCATGGTTTATAGTATTCGTGCATTACCTATTGTCACTAAATAGTTTAACTTTATGTCTTGTTATCTTAGTAATTCAAATTCTCTCTACTACAGTGTTTTTCAGGCAGTTAAATAGAGAGTTTGAGGAGTCAAAAAAGAATCTAAAATTATAGGTTAGGGATAAATTATTTGGTATAATTAGAGTATGGAAAAAAAGTATTCTGTAGAAATTACACCAAAAACAATAATAATGGCAATTTTAATAGTTGCTATGTTTGTTATTGCACTTCAACTTTATCAGATATTTATTACTGCATTTATTGCTTTCATATTAGCTTCTGCACTAGGACCGATACTAGACTTTTTCATAAAGAAGAGAATTCCTAAAGCGCTAGCAATTCTAATTATTTACGTTATTATGTTTATAATTGGCGTATTTATTATACTTGGTATTGCAGTTCCAATTGTTAATCAGGTGCAAAAATTAATAACAAACTTACCAGAAATTATTACCTCAATATTAACTTTTGTACAAAATACTTTCCCTTCACTTTCTAGTCAGTTGGACATTAATAGCATTATTAATCTTGTTAAAACAAACTTAGCTGCTTCTCAAATAACTTCACTTCTAGGAAACTTTGCAGTTGCAGGCCAAAGTGTTGGAAATATCCTTATTGGTATTGGAAATGTATTTGTATGGTTATTTGGAAGTATCTTTAATGTCTTTATGGTAATTGTCCTTTCTGGTTACCTTCTTTCAGAAAGAGGAATGGAATCTAGAGAAAAGGTAATTATTCTTTCTTTACTTGGGAATAATGCAGATAGAATTAGAGAAATATATAAAAGAGTTCAAGAAAAGCTTGGAAATTGGCTTAGAGGTCAACTACTTCTCTGCTTATTCAGTGCATTAATCAACTGGGCTCTATTTTCAATTTTAGGTTTTGATTTTGCTATTCTTATTGCAATAATTGCAGGAGTACTAGTAGCAATTCCTACAATAGGACCTGCTGTTTTAACTCCAACTGCTGCACTTATTGCTCTTGGAACAGGTGGAAATCCAATTTTGGTTCTAGCGTACATAATTACTTATGGAATTTACCAACAGCTTGAAAATATTTTCATAAATCCATTTATAATGAGAAAGTCTGTTGGAATTAATCCAATTATTACTCTTGTTGGTGTTTTAATTGGAACGCAACTTGCAGGTATTCCAGGAGCTTTGATAACTATTCCAGCTGTGGCAATAGTTCAAATTATACTTGAAGATAAGGTTGATCACCAAAAGACATATAAAGCTATTGAGGCTTAAATAAATTCAAGTGGTGAAATAGTTAGTTTTGAATTCCTTTGTTTTTCAATTTCCTCTTCAAGTAAGCTTATATATAGCCCATATCCAATTAAATTAATCTTCCCTGACTGCTCTTTTCCAAGTATATTACCTGCACCTCTTATTTGCAGATCTCTTGTGGCAACTTTGAATCCTGCTCCAAGTTCTTGAGACTCCATAAGTGTTTTAAGTCTTCTAACGTATGCTTTTTCATCTTCATCTTTGGGTACTTCTACATATATGTCTTCTTTTTGAATATCTTTATCTTCTATCTTTACTCCTTCATAAAATGCATAGCAATACGCTTGTTTAGAAGATCTACCTACTCTTCCTCTTAACTGGTAGAGTTCAGATAGTCCAAGATTCTGAGCTTTGTCTATAATAATTGTGTTTACATTAGGCATATCTATACCATTTTCAATTATTGTGGTGCATATGAGGACATCAAACCTTTTAAAGTAAAAATCTATTATAGTTTTTTCAAGAGTACTTGGTTTGTCACTATTTTCTTCTAATATATCTATAAGGTCTTTTGAAGATTTCTTATGTTTTGCCATTTGTCCATGAGCTATTCCAAATCTTACATCAGGAAGCATACCTTGAAGTTTTGCTTTAACATTTCCAATAGATGTTACTCGATTGTGAACAAAGTATACTTGTCCTCCTCTTTCCACTTCTGTAGATATGACTTCCTTAATCTTATCCCAATTAAGTTTAGATACAGTTGTTTTTACTGGTTTCCTTCCAAGTGGTGGGGTGTTAATTATACTTAAAGCTTGAAGTTTAGAAAGTGCTAAGGATAGTGTTCTAGGAATTGGAGTTGCACTCATAGAAAGTACATGAACTCCATATCTAAGAGCTTTAATCTTCTCTTTTTGCTTAACACCAAACCTTTGTTCTTCATCTATTATTAGAAGACCCAGATTTGGAATTTTAATGTCCTTAGAAAGTAATCTATGTGTTCCAATAACTATATCTATACTTCCATTTCTAAGCTTTTCAACAACTTCTAAATTTTCTTTTGCTGAATTAAAACTAGATAGCATTCCAACACTTACTGCATATTTTTCAAATCTTTTTTTAAGTAAGCTGAAATGTTGGTATGCAAGAATTGTAGTAGGACAAAGAATAGCGACTTGGAGTCCTGCTTCAATGGCTTTGAATGCAACTCTTAGGGCAACTTCAGTTTTACCAAAACCAACATCTCCTACTAGTAACCTGTTCATAGGTTTACTTTGCTTTAAGTCTTCAGAAATTTCTCCTAAGGCTTGTTTTTGATCAGGTGTTAGCTCAAATTCAAAGTCATCACACATACTAAAGTAATCCTTTGACTCTTCTTTTATTACTTTTGCTTTGGAGATCTCTTGTATCGCCATATGCTCTAGTAATTCTTTTGCAATTATCTGAATTGATTTCTTAATGTTCTTAGTAACACTTGCCCATTCTCCTTTTCCAAGCCTTGTAACAAGTGGCTTTATTCCATCTTCTCCAATATATTTTGTAATTCTATTCGCTTGGGAAAAAGGGATAAAAAGCTTATCTTTTTCAGCATATTCAAGTAGTAGATATTCATCTTTGGATTCATTCGGTCTAGATACTCCTCTATATATAGCTACACCGTAATCTTCGTGTACAACATAGTCACCTGGAGCAACATTTTCATCAAAGAATGAGCTTGCTTTACTCTTAGGTTTATTAACAGAAAGATCAAGTGAGGCAAATAATTCTTTTTCTGTAAGTACAAGTACTTTCATTGAATTACTTACAAACCCACTACTTAGACTTGATGTAACGAAATTTACATCCTCGTTATTCAATTGATGCTTTAGAATTAGTTCTTTAATTCTTCTGTTTTTTTCTTCACTGCTACAGAAATATATTTTGAAGGATTTATTTAAATATCTGTCTATATCTTTTGTTAGTAGCTCAACATGATTAAAATATATAGGGGGGAAGGAGAAATCGAAAACTATGTCATTTTCTAATAGGTCTGCAAATATTAAAAATACATCTTTGACCTCAGAGTTCTTGATATCCCCGTAAAATGAAATAGCTTTTCTTTCAATGTTGTCGAGTAAAATTCCATTACTGAAAATGACAAAACCATTAAGTTTACTCTTTTTTGTGTGATCAAGATCATCTACTAATTCTAATTTCTCAAGTTTATCTCCAAAGAAGGTTGCTACTATTATGTTTCCGACTGGATATCCATATGATTTAATGAAAATAGTATCTCCCTTTACACTGTATTCGCCTATTTCGGAAGCTTTTGAAACTCTTGCATATTTAAATCTATCCAATACCTCCGTAAGTTTTGTATATGTAATTTCTTTTTCTTCAAGATAGTATGCAGATTTCATTAAGTTCTGTATACCTTTAGTGGAGATATTTGAGTACCAGTAATTATTCCCAGTTTCTTTATGAAGTTTATTTAGAAGTGTTTCCCTAAGAGCTATGGGGACACCAGAAACTACCAGGAAGTCTTTTTTGAGACCCTGGTTAATTGTTTTAACGAGTTTATCAAACTCTACATTTTGTTTAAAAACACTTTCAAGTTCCATTCAAGCAAGTAATTTTAACATATATATGTAGTTGTTATTCCTAATATTTGTTAGTATATGTTAGAAATGAAAAGGAACAAAACACCTAAAACTGCAATTAGAATATTCTTTTCCCTTTTATTTACTGCTATAGGAGTTTTTGCTTTTCTTTATGCATTCAATTCAAAACTGGTCTTAGTTGGTGATGTTTCTGCAAAAGAGAATATAGTTGAACAAAAGAGTAAGTTATCTATTGTAAGTGATAATCCAGATAATCCTTCAAATTTCAAATCATATAAGGATGCGTTTTCAAATGTTCAGTTAGTAAATGAAAACAATCTTAAAAGTATTAGCAATATTAGTAACCGAAGAGTTGAGAAGAATGGCAAAAGTTATTTAGAAACTGTTCCTAATGATACTTACTATTCAAACTCCTCGAATAACTATGCCCTACCTGGCCAACTTCTAGATAGTTGGAATCTTCGAGATATAAATCTTCTACCTACTGATGAAGTTTATCCATCTGGATGGAAAGTAACAACTGGATCAACAAATACAGTAGTTGCAGTAATAGATACTGGTATAGATAAAACTCATTCAGATCTTTCTAGTAATCTTTGGGTTAATCCTGGTGAAAGTGGTTCAACTACACAAGAAGGACCAGTGCCTAATTGTACAAGTCGAGGTCTAGCATTAGATAAGAGTTGTAACAATCTAGATGATGATGGCAATGGGTATATTGATGATACTAATGGATTTAATTTCGCGGATAGTTTTGATGCAAATTCAAATGGAACATATACAGATCTAGTAGATACAAATAATTCAGATGTTACTGACGTAGATGGGCACGGTACTCATGTGTCTGGAGTTATTGCTGGAAGAGGTAATAATGGGCTTGGAGTTACAGGGGTGTGTTGGACATGTAAGATAATGGCTCTTAAAGTTATTAACAGTCAAGGCTTTGCTTATGATAGTGATGTTGCCATTGCAATTCACTACGCTTCCGTTATGGGGGCAAAAGTAATTAATATAAGTTTAGGAGGTGGTGGGACTTCAACTGCAATTGATTTAGCAAGTCAGGAAGCATTTAATACATATCACGCTGTTGTTGTTACAGCATCTGGTAATGACAGTGGAGATGCTTCAGATTCCTATCCAGGTGCAGCTATTTATGCAGTAAATGTTGGTGCCTCCTATGTTACTAATACTAATAATCCACTCTCATCGTACTCTAACTTTGGCGAAAGAATGGATATACTAGCTCCAGGAGGTCAGTTAAACCAAGGAGCAACTCAGAAAGAAGGTGTTCTTTCAACATATATGAATAATCAGTATGCGATTATGAAAGGCACTTCTATGGCATCTCCTCACGTAGCAGGAGTTGCCGCTCTTCTTTCAGATCTTCATAGGAGTGATATTACCCCATGGGGTGCAAAAGAAATTAGATATACTCTACTTAGTAAAGCTACGGATATAGTAAATGTTCCAAATGGTTATTCTTCAGGTTTTGATATCAAGTCAGGTTTTGGAAAACTAGATGCACTTAATTCAGTTAATGCACTAAATTCAAGTGTGTCATTCTTATCTGGAGATAATACGAATCCAACTGTTAGTCTAAACAGTTTTGCAAACACTAAACAAAGAGGGAATATAAATGTAATAGGAACTGTTTCGGATTCGAATACATACATATATACTGTTTATTTTCTTAGAGCATCAGATAATTCTGTTATTATGCAAAGATCAGGAAGAGGTAATGTTACTAACTCTAATCTTCTAACTTTTGATACAACTAAAATCCCAGATGGAGATTACAAGGTTGAACTAAGAGCAGAAGACTATACAGGAAATGCTTCTATTTCAAATACTGTGAATGTTTCTATAGACAATACTCCTCCATCTATTGTTTCACTTACATATCCATCTGCAAGTAGCTATATTGCTGCAACAGTTCCAAATCTAACTTGGACAGCTTCAACAGATGCAAATGGTCCAGTTACATATGATCTATATTTTAATAGTTCGTTAATATTAAGCGGATCATCTGCTAATAGTTATCAGTACCCTACTACACTTTTAAATGGGAGTGTTAATACTTGGTATATTGTTGCAAAAGATACATTTGGGAATACTTCTCAAAGTAATATTAATCAGTTTACTATAGATACTGCCTCACCTTCTCTTTCTAGTATTGTAGTAAGCAATAACTCTTCTGGAGTTAATATTTCTTTTTCCACAAACGCAACTATATCTGGGATATCTAGTTACCAGATATCTTTAAATGGAGGAATATTCACACCTTTTACTCCTCCATATACCAATAACTCACTTCCAGATGGAACATATAATTACATAATTAGAGTGTATAGCAATTCAGGTATGTATAACGAATATAGTGGAACTTTTGTTGTGAATAATAGAAAGATTTATTTAATGACAAAAGGAGATTTTAATGATGATGGTAAAGTAGATCTCTCTGACTTGAGTATTCTTGCATCTTTGTGGGGACAAACTTCAAAAGTTGCAGATGCAAATTCAGATGGTAAGGTAGATCTTTCAGATTTAAGTATATTAGCAACAAATTGGAATAAAAGTTTTTAGTAATTTAATTATATAAATATAAAATGAAAAACATTTTAAAAAAGATAAGTATATTTTTTGTAACATTTCTTTTTCTATCCCCAGTATTCATAACTAATGTATTTGCAGCTTCGGCAAGTGTGTCTCTAAGTGGAGGTGGGACTGTTAATACTTCACAAAGTATTTCCATAAGTGTTTCTGTTAGTGCATCTGAGGCATATAACGCTACAACAGTTAATGTTAGTTTTAACAACTTAACATATGTTGGAGTTTCAGCTAACTCTCAGTGGACTGGTGTGGAAGGACCTACAAGAAATGGAAATAACATTACCTTTAGTGGAGCAAAACTTGGTGGAAGTTTTACTGGATCCAAGAATGTATTAACTATTAATTTTAAAGCTCCATCAAGTGCTGGAAGTTCAAGTGTCAGTGCAAGTGGAACTGTTGCTCTAGCAGATGGATCTGGAACTCAGGTTAGTGCTGGAAGTAAATCTGTCTCATACACTGTAGTTACACCACCTCCACCAGCTCCAACTGCTCCTGGTGGCATTAACGTGTCATCTTCTACACATCCTGACTCTAATAGTTGGTATTCAAGTAAATCAGTTACTTTAAGTTGGAAAATATCTTCAGATGTAACAGGATACAGCTATATATTAGATCAATCTGATTCAACAACTCCAGATAATACTTCAGAAGGTACCGATTTAACAAAAACTCTTGATAGCCTTAAAGATGGAGTTAACTATTTTCACATTAAGGCACAAAATTCAGTTGGTTGGGGGTCTGTAACGCATTTCAAAATACAAGTTGACTCTACACAACCAGATCCTTTTACAATTACAAAAGTATTAGATGAGGTGAGTTCAAGTTATGTAATATATTTTGCAACTAATGATGACATTTCAGGAATATCTAAATATACAGTTAATATAGATGGTGTAGATAAAGGAGAACAAAAAAGTAAATATACACTTCCATTAAATGCTCAAAACGTTATTGTAACTGCAATAGATAAGGCTGGGAATATTAAGGAGTCCACAATTCAATTATCTCAAAACTCATCAAAAAGTTCTACAGCGTTGGTAGCTGAAGATAGTAGCTTATATCAAGGAACTTCAGATATCATTATGAGGATTGTACAATTTTTCGGTCCAATAGTTATTC
>JBAXRR010000007.1:0-41103 GCA_037131125.1 bacterium | reverse complement strand
ATTTAACCTTTTTACATCTCACCATTTTCGTAAGATCTATGTCAACTTATTCAATCAAACTGAAAACAAAACTAAGTAAGTATTGAGCTTAATTTGATATAATTTAAGGCGAATGAATTTAAATAATTATTAACTAAGGAGAATTAATTGTCTATTCCAACTACACTGGAAAGTGATTTATTAAATACGCGTTTTATTAATACCGATCCAGTGGAAGCGAAAGTAGTTAAAACTTGGTTAGAAAATAATAGATATGGTCCAGATGGAGTTTCGGATGTTTTAAAAACTGGTAATGCTAGGATTTTAGACGTTACAGGAATTAAAGACTATAAATTTGAATCAATTAGCTATAATCTCGACCCTAAACCCGAAACCGCAAATTATCACGTAAATGCTATCGTTTTTCCTTCTGTTGATAGAGGAGGCGCTGCAAAGACAATACTCGTTGAAGTTTTAAAAGCCACAGCTCCATATATTAAAAAACCCGGGTTATTATTAAGAGGTATTGGAGTTTATGAGTGGCCAGTTCCAGCAACTGACGAAAAAGCCGTGAAGGGCTCAACACTTATTGTGACAAACTCTTCAACCGTTATAAAATTGACTAGAAGTCAGGTAGATCAAATAAAAAGTATGATAGGCTATAAGGACAAGTAATTTGTCATACCTTAGTATTTATGCAAATCTCTTCCCTAATTCAAAAGAATAACCGTATACAGGTACATGTAGATGATGTGTATAGTTTTTCTTGTTCAATGGACTTCGTATTAGAAAATAATCTATACAAAGGTAAAGAAGTTAATAAAGAAGAATTAGATTCTTTGAGTAAGAAATCTGAACTAGATATCTTAAAGTCTAAGTTAGTAGAATATGTCTATTCTAAACCATATTCTAAAAGGGAACTTTTCCAGAAACTAGATACTTACTCTAGAAAGAAATATAAATATCCATTAGATAAAGATAAATTTGGAAATCTTTTCGAACTAATTTCCTCAAAAGGTTACTTTAATAGTGAGGATAACGTAAGCAAATGGGTAACACATTACTTGGAAAAGAATAAAGGTCAAAGATACATTCAACAGAAATTAAGTCAAAAAGGCTACAACATAAAGGAGATCAATAAAGCTATTGAATCTTTAGAAAATAAGGAGAATTCAGGTGAAGTCATAATAGGGCTAATTGAGAAAAAACTAGGTCAAATAACTGAAATAGATGAAAAATTTAAGAACAAGGTCTTTAGATACCTTCTCTCACAAGGGTTTAACTACGATACAGTTAAGAAATCTTTCCGGAAATATTTAGAAGATAATAACCTGAAAGAGGTCAAAGAAGGCTAGAAATATGGTTAATATTAATGTTACAATAGCTAAGCGTCCTTTTTAATATTAAATTAGTAAAACACTAACATGAACTCAGTATTAATGGCAAAAGTAGAAGAAAGTTACTTAAAGAAAGATATCCCTGCATTTAATGTAGGAGATAGTATTTCAGTAACCTACAAGATTATTGAAGAAAAGGTAAGTAAGAAAAAGAGTAGCACAAAGTCAGATAAAGAAGATAAAGAGAGATCTCAAACCTTTACAGGTATTGTTCTTTCTAAACAAAACTCTGGAATTCGTTCAACATTCACAGTAAGAAAGATTTCTCATGGTGTTGGTGTTGAAAGAATATTTGTATTACATTCTCCTATCATTACAGGTATTAAGATTGTTAAGCAAAGTGCTGTAAGAAGAGCAAAGATCTTCTTTATGAGAGAAAGAGTTGGTAAGCTTTCAATGAAGACAGGTAAGGATATTGAAATGGTTGTAGAAGGTAAGGATGAATCAGAGGAAACTCCAGTAGTAGAAGAGACAAAATAATAGTTAGGATATAACTATTTGGCTGATCTAATACTTGAAGAAAAACTGCTTAAAGATATAGATTATGTAATTGGTGTAGATGAAGTTGGAAGAGGATGTTTAGCAGGACCAATTTGTGTCGCTGCTTTTTTGTTAAGTAAAGAAGATTTAAAGAAGATAAAAGATAATAAAGATTACATCGAAGTAGACGATTCAAAGAAGTTATCTAAAAAGAAACGAGAAAAGTTGAATTTGCTCTTAAAACAATTTAAGCATTCTATCTCTCTAAGAGAGAATACATACATAGATGACAAAGGACTATCCTCAACTCTATATGAATGTATTGAAGAGTCAGTAGGTGAACTTCTAAAAGGAATAGTTCATTCTAATAACTATCTAGTATTAATAGATGGAGTATTTCCAAAGAAGTTTTCATTTAATTACAAAACTGTAATTGACGGAGATGCCAAACATTTTGTAATATCGGCAGCATCTATCGTTGCTAAAGTTCATAGAGATAAAATTATGGAAGAATTATCCCTAATTTATCCTGGATACAATTTTGAAAAGAATGTAGGATATGGTACGAAGAAACATTTAGATGCAATAAGAGAGAATGGGGTAACAAAGATTCATAGAAAATCTTTTGAACCTATTAAAAGTATGCTTAAAGGTCATTAACAATTAATATCATCCATATATATGGGGACGTAGCTCAATGGTAGAGCAGCTGCCTTTTAAGCAGTTGGTTCCGGGTTCGAGTCCCGGCGTCCTCATTTTTTTATACCTCTAGGGAGCGTAGCTCAGTGGTAGAGCAGTTGCCTCTTAAGCAATTGGTCGTGGGTTCGAATCCCACCGCTCTCACCAAATCTTTAAGGTTCTGAAAGATCCATCCCTCTCCCATAGAAACCCTTAACCCCTTAGCTGATTAAGCTAAACAAATACTGTGAACAATGAAAATATTATCGAAAAGTGAAAAGTGTAAAATACTGTTAAGTAGTATTGTGTATTGTAGTAAAATTATTACTTAAGGTGATTTCCATAATTCTTTTGTATTAATTCTAATGTTTTTTCAATCAATTCCTCGCCTAGTGGATAATCTGCTTTGGTTAATCCTGATAATTGATTGTGAGGACTAAGGTGATCTTTTATATCAGGTGGATCAATATGTGCTGTCATTAGGGTTATCCCTTTACCCTCATAAAAACGTGAATGCAACTGGCCTTCCTTAAATAAATCTCTTTTTATAAGCATATTAGTTATTCCGGGGTGACGAAGTGATGGTATTTGATTACTTTGTAATACTTGTTTTAATTTAGGTATCGAGCCATGAGTAATACTCAAAATATCTCCTTTAGGAATACTGAATAAGGTATATATGTCAAACCCTATATTTTGTAATGTTCTTATAAAAGAATAATATTCATAAGACTTAACTTTAAAAGGTAGTAAAAATACTTTGTTGACTCCTTTTTCTTTATGTATAACTTCATTAATCTCACTATTTCCACTAAGTACGTTTGATATAGAAAAATGGAAATCCTTTATTCTCAAAGATCCTTTTACTTTCCTTCTTAATGTGAAAAGATTTCTAGCACGTTGTTGTGTTGAGTGAACTATATCTTTGATTTTATTGAATGATTCTTTTTGTTCTAGGTATTTATTCATCCTAAGATATGACAATATAAATCGAATAGTAATAATTATACTATAGTATTTGTCTCATTCTCTCGCTGGTGGTAGTATCTGTCCAGTGAGTTCTAGATTCCTGACCCACTTGTTTCACTAATAGTTTAAAGATTAAATAATATGCCAGATAGAGGATTATCTCCAGAACTTCACTGAAAGCTAAATGGAATGACACGAGATACATTTCTTAAAAGATTATATATAACTGCATTGAGAATTCGATTTGTTTTCAATCCAGAAGCAAAATCCCAATTAAACCGTTATACTATTCGCTCTTAAGATACAGTTGCTGCTTTAGAACTGAGAGATGAATTAAATTTAGGAAATGCCTATAGAAACAGAAGAAGAAATAGGAGACGATAGTTTCATAATATGGTTACGAACTACCGGTTGAAATAACTCAAATTAATTACTTGAATATCTGCCTGATTAATAATTTGAAATGGTTCTCCAACATAAACAAGGTTTTCATTTTGTTTCTTGTAAACTCTTACACCTAAATTACCATATGGTGGTTTATTAAGTATAAGTTCTTCTCCTATATCTACCCAAATTCCTCCTTCAACTAATAAATTAATAACTTGTTGTTTAAAACTATCTTGAACACCTTGATCTTCTCCAAGTTGATGTCTTATAAAACTTGAGAATACAGTGTTAAATGTTCCAATATTCGTGTTCTTTTTAAGAATATCATTTTGTAAAAATGGGAACTTGATAGAATTATCAGTTGATTCTCTGTAAAGATCAGATAATCGTCTTGCAGCACCGATATTTCTTTCATCTGGCCAATAACATGACATTGCCCATTGTAATGAACTTTCTCTTTCTTGTTTATCTATCCCCAAGCCAGTTTGTATTTGCACGGGTTTAGAGTATTGTTCTATTAATTCTTTTCCAGGAAAGTAATGACTCAGATATTTTCTAGAGTTTATTAATGGCAGTGTTACATGTAGTCCTGCACCTAGGTCAACAATATTAATTGGATTGTCACCAAAATGAAATCTTAAAATATATTGAAGAGGTAACCCACGCATTGGCGAAACTAGCATAGGTGATCGCCAAAGATTTTCAATGAAAGTTACTCTGGATTTAGTATTATCTAATACATCTTTAATTATACTCCACCATTTGTCAGGATCTGTTAACTGAAAATTACTTTCTGGATCTCTTCCTGTTTCTATTAATGCTAATTGCAAAGCTCCAATAGAACTTCCCACGATAGTTTTAGTTTCTATTTCTGTTCTTGGAGTATCCCAGTTAAAAATCTCCCCCATCTCATATAAATGTTCTTGTAATGCAGTAATATATACTTCCATAGCAAAATACTCAGTTCCTATTACTTGTTTTAATCCATCAGCTATTTTTTGTTGAACTCTTTCTTTTAGTCCTTCTTTTGGATAAGTGTCTATGTCTTGCATTTTGGTAGCTAGATTTTATCAAATCGCTTATCTATTAAGCAAAAGATGTAAGACAAATGTATCATCTCATTCTTGGTAATATCTATCGAGTAACTTTGAGGTTCTTCAACTATATGTCCCACCAAATCTTCAAAGTTTTTCTCCTACTAATTTAATTCTTTTAGTAAATTCATCAAGCTATATTAATGATATAATTTTATAAAGATTAATTTTAAATTGAAATGAATTGAAAACAATAGGTAAAAGTCCTTCAAGTTTAAATGCAGAATCTCCAAGAACAAATGAGATTAAATTAGGTATGAGAAGTAGAACTCTGTTAGTTGTTCTTTCATTAGCATTAAGTGCATGCATGGCAGATAGTACTCCAAAAGCATCAACTGCAAGTAGAACTACACCAATTGTTGCAACAACTCCTCAAGCTTCTTCTGGTGAAAAGAATGAAGATAATAATTCCAAATACTCTGAAGATCTGAGACCAGGAATAAGGCTGAATGTCTTAGGTGAAGATGGTCATGATGCTGTACCAAGTTCTTTATCAGAATTAAATTATAATGCTCTTGAAAAAGGTATCAGCTTTTCAAGAAGTGTTATTCAATTGGAGAATGATACTAATCTGGCTATTGTTGAAATTGCTATCGATAAAAGTATTGACTATAAAACCTAATTAAAAAATATTTATTCAAATGGTAAAACTATTATCAGTGATTGGGCGAAAGACGCGGGGGTAAAAGAAAATTTCACAGGTAGATTTGTAAAAGGAAATCATACAATAACTCTTTCTACAGCCATTATCCCAGCAGGTGATGGTGATATATATTTTCCTTTTGCAGAATATGGTGACACTAATCTTCCTAGTTTTATAAATTTGGTTAAAAATCACCAAAGACAAGTACTTTCTGTAAAACGAGGAGAAGGTGGTTATACAATGTTAAGTATGAATGGTGATTCATCTTCATTAATCGGAATTAATATTCCAGCTAATTCAAGGATGATGGAAATGTACCAAGCCTCTGGAATAAATCTAACTAGAAATCAATGTATAGAATTAATAATAGTTAATGAATATGCAACATTATTTATAGAACAAGTTAGAAAAAATAATCCAGATATACATGATAAATTTATTGAAGAATTGAAAACAAAATACAAATTCCCTCCTGAAAATAATCCCAAATTTAAAATAGAATTAGCTAATTTAGCAAAATCAAAAGGAACCACAGTGGATAATGAAAGAAAAGCAAGAGCAAGTGAAGCATTAACAACTCGGTTCATGTATGACTATATGAAAAAGTATATGGGGAAATGAAGAAAGAACTACCTAAACAAAAGAGAAGTATTACTCCACTTACGATATTTGTGATTATTTTCATTTCAATCTTTGGGATTATTGTTATTGGAATTATAGCTTTAATAGTATCAGTAAGATCAGGAATGTTTACTAATCAATTGCAAAACGTAACTTGTACAATTTTTAGAGGAGAATGTTTTACTGTAATGAAGAAACCTATTATTTATCTTTATCCAATTAAAGAGGAAGAAGTAAATGTTAAGTTAGATTATCAAGGAAAAATTATTGCAGATTATCCTAAGTATGATGAAAGTACTAATGGATGGAATGTTACAGCATATCCAGATGGGCATCTTATTAACAAATCGGATGGAAAAGAGTATAGCTACTTATTCTGGGAAGGAAAATCTAGTGCTAATATTAATTGGGATTTATCAAAAGGTTTTGTTGTTAAAGGAGAAGATACTAGGGAGTTCTTATCTCAAACGCTTTCAAAAATGGGATTAACACCAAAAGAATACAATGAGTTTATTGTGTACTGGTATCCTTTGATGAAAGATAATCCATATAACCTTATACACTTTGCAGGTAGAGAATATACAGATACTGCACCACTTAATATCACTCCTAAACCAGATTCAATGCTCAGAGTATTTATGGTATATAAGGCGCTTCAAGATAAAATAGATATTACGCCACAAGATATAGGGTCATTTGAAAGAAAAGGTTTTAGTGTTGTTGAATGGGGAGCAACAAAAGTAGAATAGTTAATAATCTCTTTCTTTTGCAATTAACGTATTTTTTCTTAATGTGTTAGAACTTAACCAGAAAGTTATATTATGTTTTATTCAGTATTTATGGAAGATCGGGGATATGAGCCTTACGAACAAAAATATGGAGGATTATGGCAGAGTTTAAGAGGAAGGGAACAGTATCCAGAAGAAAGGTATGATCATATTATTGATGCAGTTTTTCCCAGGCCTGAATTTTTGATGACTCTTAGTCATAAAGACACAAGACTAGGATTATTGAATAATTACTTCAAATCATTCAATGACACTCCAACTAAGGAGCAGTCAAATATGTTAAGACAACAAGCTCAGATTGTAGTTCAAATGATGCCTGATGATTGTTTTGAAAATAGTACAGACCATTTAAATAATGTTATCGAAAATGCAACAAGAAGACGAGGTTTTAGAACGACAATCTGGAGTTACGAGATCCCTCTATTTCGTGTAAATGAAAAACTTTGGAAAGTTGCAACCCAATACATTGATTATCATGATCCTCAAAATTTGCAATAATATTATCTATGGTTACTGACCCCGTGCTTCGTCTAATCTTAAATGGAAATTATCTTCTGATATGTTTATGATATAGTTATTCAATAAATATATCATTGATGTTGTCATGATCGAATAAACGAGACCTGATCCAAGTATACTCTTATTAATCACTTGATTAATGATGAAAAGAATCAGGGAATTGCTGTAGATCTATCTTTAGTTTCAAAGTCTATTAACAAGATAATTTCTGAAAATGCTGATCCAGATAAAATAATTGTACTTGCACTTACTGAGCTTAGGAATAAAGGAATTAAGATTCCATTAAACTTTACTAAGTTAATAAAAAAATATATCTCTGCTTCAAGAATGGCAAAACAGTCAGGATTAGAAGGATTTATCCAGACTTTATCTGAATAAATATTATAAATAATCCGTCCCTAATGCGTGTTCAATGTGATGCATAGGGATTGTTCCGTCTCTCATTGCAACAATAATCTCATGAATATTCGAAAGTCCAATCTTATTAAGATATTCATCTGTTTCCTTTATTGTTTTTCTTCTATCACCTACGGAAGAATATATATTATCAGAGTCATTTTCCCCATAATCTTCAAAGTCATCAGATTTATATGTTCTTTTAACTATTTCGGTTAATGCATTTCTTCCAATTCTTGCTAATTTTTCAACTATTGCTTCGTTTAAATCATATCCTTGTGTAAAGATAGTTTTTAAACTTCCATCTTCGTCCATATATAAAAAAGATACTATTGCACCGCCTACACGTAATCCAATATTCAAAGAGTTTGAGGATTCAATTAAAGTTTTGTTTCTTTCAATTAACAAAGCTCTTTCTTTTGAGTTTATTTCGGTTCCAGCACAAACAACATCATTGAAAAAATCCTCATACTTTGTTCCTATTATTTGAAATGTGTGAGGCATATGAATTCTATGTATAGCTTCATGCACAAGTATTTTTGCTAATTCAGCAACTCTTGCATCTGGAGCAAGTTGACCTAAAACTTCAGATGCTTCCATCAGGGATTCTTTTATTAATATTTTTCCTTTTGAAACAACCATATCTACTGCCTTATTTCTTTCAACGAGATCTTCATAATTATCTTCGTATGAAGAATGTTTTTTTCTTAAACTTTCAAAAGCCAAATAATTAATGAAATCTTCATCTCTTACTACGATGACATCATCAGGGATAAACTAGGGATGAGTGACTTAAAGTCACTTCCAAATGCCATTCTTAATGCCTTATTAACAAGGTCAATTGACTTAGTAGGAAATGTGTACCTATCAGATTTTTCTGGAAAGTCAGTATTTTTTCTATCAAATCCTTCTTTAACTAACTTAGTTAATTCTAAGTATATTCTTCGCCTGCTGGCATCTTTTTGAAGGCAATCCATAAGTAAATTAAATGGCTCTATATCTTCAGCATCAGAGAGTTTATCTGCAATTCCTTTTCTCTCAACAAAAGATGTTTTAGGATCAATATATTTACTGATTTCTGTAAGTATTTCAACATGCTCTGGATAAAATATTGTCGTTTCTGCTGTTGGAGCTCCAATAAGAGGTCCTTCTCCAGGAAATCTTGGTATTTGTGGGAAAGGTATATGTTTTGTCTGTGATTCTTTTTCCAAGTTCTATATTAAATTAGTTAAAATGGATAATCTTCATCTGGGCAATATTGCATATGTAATTGTGGAATTTTTCCATTTTTGAATGCAATCATTAGGTCTCTAATGCCTAATAATTTTACTTTTCTTAAGTATGTTCTAAGTTTAGAGGTTGTGTACTCACCATGAATAATAGAAACTGAGGATACGTCATTTGCTCTTAAGGTTTTCATTATTGCTCGTGCTTCTCTTGGATAGCCTGCTTTGGTATTTAAGACTAAACATTCTCTAGCTATATTGGCAAGGTACTCAACAATTGCTTCATTAATATCATAACCTGTCATTTCTGTTCTTTTTAGTTTTGCGTCTTTATCAATATAATTTAATGAAACTATTGCACCATTTATTCCTAAGTTCGTTTCAAAAACAGTTGATGACTCTACTTTTCTTCTTACTGAATCGGTAACTATTTTCCTTTCTGGATTTCCAGCGATTCTACCTCTAAAAAATGCTTTGTAAATAAATGCTTCATATGGAGTATATTTTAACTGATGAGAACGTTGAGATGTTATTCTATGTATTGCTTCGTGAATTAGTAAATATGCAACTAATATGTCTGCACCAGCTTTAGTTGGAAAATTATTATATCTATCTGCAATGAAGGACTCTTTTATTAGAATAGGTTTCCAAGGCAAATATGTTACAACTTGCATATCCATTTTAGAATAGGTACTTTTTATTCCTGGAAAATCTTTGGGTCCAAGAATATTTGAAGAATGAATTAACTTTAAATGACATCTGAAAGAATATTCTATGTAATCTTTATCCGCTAACACAATCACATCCTCAGATCGTAAAATAGGAATTATTGTGCCATATTCTGAAGGAAATGCTCTTATTAATGCTTCATGTACTAAACTGAAAGTGAATTCATTAATTTCAATTTTTTTTGATTTTTCTGGCAGTGGAAACTGTTTAATTGCATATGCTTCTTCAACTCTTGCCAATAATTCTTCATATTGAGCAGTTTTGTCTGGGTTATCTTTTAGACAGTCTATAATCGTTTTAAAGGTTTCTAAATCTTCAAGTTTACTAAATTCACTAACAATATGGTCCTTTGTTCCAACCTTATCTGCCTCTATATAATGCTGTATTCCGTCTAAAATATCTGCAACATATGGTGTAAAGATAGTGGTTTCTGCTGTAGGTGCACCTACTAGTGGTTCCTCCCCAGGGAATCTTGGTATTTGTGGAAAAGGTATATGTATTGGTGTCTCATTATTTATCTCCATAAGTATATATTATAGGATAAAACGGCCTAAAAGGCAATGTGTAAAGCACGTAATGCTCATACTAGTTTATATGAAAAATGTGGATTCGAATTTGTATCTTCTGTAGGTAATTTATTTGAAGATAATTCAGAGGAACTACTTTATTCCACGTCATTATGAATAATTAGATCAGCAGCCTTGTCTGGTTTATATTTGTTATAGAAGTCTCTTTCGTTTGGCATAAATATATTATCCCAAAGTTTTCCAATGTTTTTATCATTGTTCTTTTTAACATCTCTTTCTTTTCCATTTTCAGAGGCTCCATTAAGTGAAGACTTTATCCATATTTTAAGATCAAAATTATCTTTCATATCTGGATGAAAAATACTACAACCTTCAATAATTAAGATCTTTTTCTTATTTATTTTCATAAGGTTCATAGTGTAACTTTCAGGACATGTAATAGACTCATAACTTATTGGCCATTTATTTGCCTTTGCAGGTTTAATAACTTTCTCGACAAGTTTAGCTCTGTCAAAATTACTCCATTCACTATCTCTCTTCCATCCAAACTTAGAACTAAACGAATCTATGGATACTACATTGCATTCTCCAATTTCTTTTGAAATTAGATTTGCAATATATGTTTTTCCTGCTCCACCAAATCCTGAAATACCTACAATGTAGATATCTTTATTTTGGCTTTCTTTTTTGATTCTTTCAACGATTTTGTTTATTTCCATACCTCTATTATATCGCATGCTAAAAGCCCCCTATATAATCTGGTTTTAAGGATATTCTAATCTAGAATATTGTATTGGTATTTCATGAGAAAAAGTCTTACAACAATTGGCAAATTAATAGCTTTTGAATATTTAAGAAGCTTAGGATATGTCTTAGTAGATCGTTCTTTTAGGAAAAGCCACTATTACATAGATTTTGTAATGAAAAGATTAGATGGATCTATTAGGTTTGTAAATGTAACTACAGTTGAAAGTGAAAAATATTCTGTAAAAGATACGGCTCAAGAAAAAAAGAATTATCTTTTAAGATCTTCACAAGTTTGGTTAGAGAATAGGGAATATGTTGGGTCAGATTTTGGTTGGGACTATTTGGGAGTTAATATTTCAAAGAACAATAGACTTAAGAAAGTTATTTATGTTCAAGATTTTCTATTTTAGTTTCCCTAAGAAATCTATCATGAGAGCATTGAATTTATCTGGAGTTTCTTCCATAGACACATGTCCACTATTAGGAATTATTTCAAGCATAGATAAAGTAATTTTCTTCTTTAATTCCTCTGAATTAGAAACTGGAATTATGTGATCATTTTCTCCATGAACAATTAACACCGGAATATTAATATCTTCAGACTTGTATGTACCTTCTTGTCTAGATGAGACGATATCTCTTAATGTTTTATAACTTCCTTTTACTGAATATACATCCATATATCCATTTAATGTTTTATCTGTTATTAGTTTAGGATCTGAATATGCTGAGGTAAGGAAATCGTTCATGTTTTTAGGACTTGCAAGAATCATATAGAAAGGATCTATGAGAAATCTCATTAATGGAAAACTTATTCCAGCATACTTGTTATTTGGATCTGCACTTGAGACTAGTATGAGAGCATTAACTCTTTCTACTGCCTTAAGGGCTACTATTTGAGCAATTCCTCCACCCATAGAATTACCTATTACAGAAAACTCTTTTATCCCAAGTTTATCTGCTACTTCTATTACCATATCTGCTTGAGATTCATTGGAAAGGTTTGTATTCGTAATATCTTTGCTAAGTCCATATCCTTTTAAATCTACTGCATAGCAATCTGAAATTAGAGAACATGCATCCATATTATTCTCCCAGCTTATTGTGTTAGCTCCAAAACCGTGGATAAGTATAACGTTAACTTTCTTATCTGCTTCTAATCCTTTGTAATTTGCTTTCAGATAATAAATACTGCCATGTGAGGTTTGAATAAACTTGCCATTTGGGGAAGCTAAATCACTTGCTGTCTTGGTTTCTGTAGAACTTATGTAGCTTTGAAGTACCAGATTTAACACTACAAAGACTAGAATAATGAATACAAGGAATATACTTAACACTCTACCTAATCTTTTTATTCTTCTCTTCATATAAATGATGTTAAAATCTTTACAGATATTAGCAAATATTGAATTAAATATATATTGAGCATATTCTATGAACTTTAAATTTCATAACATAAAAGCACCTGTAATTGCGCTATCTCCTATGGATGGTGTAACAGATTTTGCGTATAGAGAAGTAGCTAAGAAATATGGTAAAGTAGACCTTTTGTATACTGAATTTGTTAATGTTCATGGACTTTCTCTTGGAGTTGAAAATCTTATGAACGAACTTATGTATTCAGATTTTCAAAGACCAATACTTTCTCAGATATATGGACATGAAGTTGAATATTTCTATCCAGCAGCATTAGTATGTCTTTTATTAGGTTTTGATGGAATCGATATTAATATGGGATGTCCTGCTAAAAAAGTTTCAGATAGAGGTGCAGGTGCAGGTCTCATATGTAATCCAGAATCTGCTAAGAAAATTATTCTTGAAGTAAAATCTGCAAGAGAAGATTTTAGAAAGTATTTTCTTGAAACTAACCCAATTAAGGATATTAAAGATTTGTCTCCAGAATATATAACCACAGTTATTGTAAATTTAATAGAGAAACATGATCCCAATATTATTCAAAATATTAAACCTACTAGACTTGGAAGACATATTTATGAAAGAATTAATTCCTGGAAGTTAGATTTAGAATATATTTTCAGTGAAAAAAGATTAAATAATCTTACTGTCTCTGTTAAAACTCGAATAGGATATGACTCGGATATAGTTACAAATTGGATAGGAAGCATCTCTGAATCTAATCCAGACTTTATTGCTATCCATGGTAGAACACTTAAACAGATGTATACAGGAAGTGCATCATGGGAAGCTATTGGAAAGGCAGTTAGTAAGTTAAAAGAATTAGGAAAAGATATTCCAGTTCTTGCTAATGGAGATATAAAATCTAAGGAGGATGCAATTAAGTGTTTAGAAGTAACAAAAGCGGATGGTGTATTAATAGGTAGAGGTTCATATGGTAATCCTTGGATATTTAGTGACACTAAGGATTCAATAAAAAAGAGTGACTCAGAAGTTGTTTCTTCTATCCGAACAATGGAAGATATTAAGAGTATGATGATTGATCACTCGGAAGTATTTACAAAAGCAAAAGGTCAAGAAAGATTCTTTGAGATGAGAAAAAATCTTGCATGGGCAATTTCTGGTATCCCAAATGCAAGTGAAGTAAGAAGTAAACTTGTAAGATGTAATAGCGAAGAAGAATTGAAAAGTATTGTTAAAACATTTTAAATATACTTCTATAACGAAAAGTATATTAATATATTTTCCAGTTTTCCAATTGAGTAAATAAAAATGTATAATCCAGGTAATTATCCTTTAGAAGTATTTTAATGAGAAAAATAACTAAAGCTGTGATTACTGCTGCTGGACTTGGAACAAGATTTCTTCCTGCTACTAAGAATGTTGCTAAAGAATTAATACCTATAATTAATAAGCCAACTATTCAATATAAAGTTGAAGCGTGTATTGCTGCTGGAATTACAGATATAATTATCGTGACTAGGTTTGGAAACCATTCTGTAGAGGATTTCTTTGATTCAACTCCTGCTCTTGAAAGTTACTTAAAGGAGAAGGGTAAGGATAAAGAAGCCGAGATGATAAAAAATATATATACCTCAGCAAACTTTACCTTTGTAAGGCAAGATATGACTTTACCTTATGGTCAAGGTGCTCCTTTATATTCTGTTCGAAGACTTATTCATGATGAACCATTTTTCTTTGGATATGGTGACGATTTTGTTCTTACTGAAGATAACTATGTAAAGGATATGGTAGATATGTACAATAATAACAAAGCTGAAGTAGTTTTATCTTGTATTGATGTTGACAAGGAAAGAATAAAGAAATTGAGTGTTGTTAATGTTAATAATGAGAAAGATAATAAAGTTGTGAGCTTTATTGAGAAGCCAAAAGATAGTGAGATTAACTCTACACTTTCATCTATTGGAAGTTACATCCTTCCATCGGATATTTTTGAACACTTAGATCCAAATAAACTAGATGCTAGAGGTGAGTTTATTTTCCAACAATCTTTTGATTACTATATTCCAAGAGGGACTATGTATGCATATAAGGTAGATGGAAAGTTTCTTACAAATGGAGATCCTTTAAACTTCCTTATTAGTAATGTTGAAGTTGGATTATCTAGGGAAGACGTCAAAGAAGAGTTCAGAAAGTATCTTTTAGGTAGATTAAATGAGTGAAATTAGTAGTAAAAGGTATATAATGAGTCGAAATTTATTAATACTTAATAATATATAAATATGGCAAAGCCTAAGTTACTTTTAGTAATTCCAATATATAACGAAGAAGAACAAATAGAGTCTTCAATGAGAAAACTCTATGATTACGCTACTTCCAATCTTACCGACTATGACTGGAAAGTATTAGTCGGAGATAATGCTTCTAAGGATAAATCTCCTGAGATATATCAAAGACTTACTAAAGAGAATCCTGAAAGATTTGGTTATGCCAGAGTGGATAAAAAGGGAAGAGGACTTAACTTAAAGAACGTATGGCTAAATGAAGATTATGATTACTCTATTTACATGGACTGTGATCTTTCTACGGATATAAAGAGTATAAAGAAGATGATAGACGTCCTAAGAAATGGACAAGCAGATCTTGCTATTGGGAGCAGACTTGCAAAGGGTGCAAAGGTTGTTGGAAGAAGAAAGCTTAGAGAATTAACCTCAAGAGTATATGTAGGAATTATTAAACTTCTTGCTTCAACTAGAATTACAGATTACCAATGTGGGTTTAAATCTATTACAAAGAAATGGGCAATGAAAGTACTTCCACATGTTGAAGATAATACCTGGTACTTTGACACTGAACTTATACTTCTTACAGAAAAAAGTGGTCATAAGATATATGAGGAACCTGTATTTTGGACTGATGATCCTGGAACAACTGTAAAGATATGGAAAACAGCTACAGACGATCTTAAAGGATTAAATAGAACATTAAAACAAAAGAAATGGCTAGAGCTAGCTAATACTTCTGTAGATAAAGTTAAGTATGCAACAACTTTCTTTGACTTTATAATACAGTTTTTAAAGTTCTTCATAATTGGTGGTTTAAGCTTCCTAATTAACTGGGGAATTATGGTAGGGATTCAATTAATACTGAATAGAGATGTATTGTTTACAATTTCAAATACAGAAGTGAGAGTTTACTTAGTTGCAAGTATTGTTGGATATATTCTATCTGCAGTATTTAACTATATTGCTAATAGAAGATTTACATTTGGAAGTAAAACTAAGAAAGTTGCAAAACAAATCACTTCATTTTTCATTATTAACCTTATTGGATTAGTATTGAATTCAGTTCTTGTTTCCTTGTTCGTAGAAAGAATGCACATTTCTACTTTCTGGGTTACACCACTAGCTGCAGCAATAGTTCTATTCTGGAACTTCTTTGGACAAAGGACATTTGCGTTTAAGAATGCAAAATAGTTAAGCAAAATACATAAGTAAATTAGAAGTATTCAGCTACTCTTTTTACCTTCTTTAAGAAGAAGTTATATCCTAGTACCAACAGAACTACAGATATCACAAGCATTATTAAACTGACATTCAAGTTACTTATGTTGTTGTATATTAATGCTTCTCTAGCACTATTTATTACAAATCCAAGTGGGTTTAATGCAACAAATTTTCCAAATGGAGTGGTGATAATATCTTTGAGCTGATACACAATAGGAGTTGCCCAGAAAAGAAGTGTAAAGACTAGTTCAAATATATGTTGTAGATCTCTAAGTCTTACGATCAAGATACTTAAGAAAAATGATGCTCCAAGAATGAACATATATATTACGGATACAAGAATTACGAAATATAGAATACACAATCCGACATGACCAAAATTTCCAACAAACTTATTAACTTCAAGTGCCAGTGAATCAATTCCACTTATCCCTCTGTCACGTGCAAGTCCTGTACATACGTATATAACGAATATTATTGTAAATAGAACCATGTTGATTACTAAGTTAATAACTGCCATAAGTGTTGATGCAATAACAGCAATATGTCTTTTGAAGTTAACTTTAAGAATAATTCCTGCCTTATCTAGAAGTCCATTCATCCCAAAGATTATTCCCTCATTCACAAAGTTGAATAGCACAATACCAAGCATTAATTTAACTGGATAATAGTCTTTGCTTCCTGAAAAACTAGTCCATACAAAGTAGAGTATAAGGAAAGTAAGAAATGGTTTAAGTAGAACCCAAACAAATCCTAAAACTGAATTATTGTATCTCAATTTGAAACTTGTTCTTACAAGTTCAAGTAGTAAATCCTTTGTATTGTCTTTCATATTCTTTATTTAATTAATATCTTTTTGATTATACCAAATCCGATTGTACCAAATTCTACTTAATCATAAGAATAGCTCCTCCGGCAATCATGACTGAACCTAAAATACTTTGCCATGTAATTTGTTCAGATAAGAAAAGTACTGCAAGTATATATACAAATACAACTGATGTTCTATCAAGGGCTGCAAGCTTACTTGCTTCTCCTATTTGAAGGCCATTGAAGTAGAAGAACATTGAGATTGCTCCAAGTATTCCACTTATTATTATGAAAATTATTGCATGTTGATCAGAAAGTACTGTTCTTACATCTTTTTTAAAAAACACCAATACCATACAGAGAAATATGGACATAACAACTGATCTCACACCTGTTGCTACCATTGGATCAATAGATTTAAGCCCAATCTTTGCCACAATTGCGGTTAATGCTGCAAATATTGCTGAAAGTAGTCCATTAATTATGAGCATGTTAAAAGAGTAATAACCAATAAGACATGATAATAGGGATAGGATTAGAATGAAAGTAAAATTAGCTGTATAATCTCCGAAACATATTTTCTAGGAATAATAAATTCATGCAAGTATTAAGTGAGCAAAGATTAATAAATTTATCTAAATTTGTAGCAAGATCTTTTTATGATGAAGTTGTAAGAAATCCCAAAATAGATAGAGAAACAAGAATATGTAATGGTCTTCTAGCTATAACAGGATATATTGCTTTTTTTAATTCTACTTCTATTCCTGCTAGTTATTTGTCTGTTCAGTGCATGGAACTGAAACCAGATACATATATTGAACTTAAAGTAATAAAATTCGCAGATGAAACAAAATCACTTCAAGTACTTGGAATAAACAGTCGATCAATTTTACTTCATAGACTTTCAGTTGGTTTTTGTGAAAATATTATATTAGATTTTTTGGAAAAGCATGGGTTGAGATATCCACCAAGTTATGCCAAAGCAAAATCTCAAACTGCGTCAACTTTTACAATTCTAGGAAAGAAACTGAGAAATCCAGAAAAATATAATCTTGCTACGATTAAGGAGTTTAGCGAATTTGTGGGGTAATATGGTAGAAATAATTTGGAACCAACTGATACAATACCGGTTGTAGGTTTTAATTAATCAATTCTGAATGATGAGTGAGACCCCAGCAATAATAGGAACTTTTAAACAATACCTTAGGGTTATAAGACCATCTGTAGAAAGTATAACCTCTACCTCAAAAATCATAGATAAACCAGTTGGAGAACTAGCAAAAGTTGCATTTCAAGACATCCTTGATGCAACTTATCCAAATAGCTATATTGATATTACCTACGAATTTTTAGTTGAGAGGTTAATGGCAAAATGGAGATTGAATACTGTGAGATTAAAGGAGAAAAAACCTGGCGAAACTCTCTATTCTCATGAAGACCATCATTACGTCACAATAGTAGTAAATCCTCATTCTGAGGAATTACGGGGTAAGGGGCAATATATCGGAACCAATTACATTCTAAATGCAATTCATAGGGTTCTTTATGAACGAATAAGAGGAGGACAACAAGACGTCTCAAGTAGACCCGTTTTGCAACGAGAAAGTACTTTAATAACTCCAGATGATAGTTTGTTAGCCTTGCTTAGTGTAGTAGGAAATATCGTTACTAATAGAAAAGAACTCGGACTGCTTACAAGACCTCAAATAGATAAACTTCGCTTAGAGAAGAAATTTTCTAATCGCACATGGCTTTAACTATAGGTTAAGTGGTATAATTATTACTCACATAATTATATTACGTTATTTCCTATGGGAGTAGATTCAAGTGAAGCCGTATTCAGATCTTTTGTTGAAAGCTTTCAAATTGAGCATGTAGATAAACTTATGGCTGGAAAATTGGAGGAACAAAGAAAGGCAGGAATGCTATATGTAGCATCTATTCATCTACTTTCTCCTTTTCCAAATGAAAGTTACCTTGGACTTACAAGAGTTACAGGTAATGAATGTGTACTATTTGCAAGCTCTGATCAAGTAATTCCAGATACAGATGGAAAAAGATTTCTTTCACTTCAATACAATCCAGAAGGAAGTACATTTAAGGAGATTTTTTCTAGGAATCTTATTAAAAGTATTAATAAATTACTCTTATCTGGTATGGGATTAAGATCCCCCAATAGTGCTAGTAGAATCTATCCAGATTTGGCAATACCCCTAGAAGAGTTAGGGAAAAAAATTGTTAGAAAAACAGAAAACAAATTAATGACGGTTCAGGAGTACAGGGAATATTCTCGAAGGACTCCTCCTACTGTTAAGTAAATTATTCTCCTCTTTCTGAAATTACTTCCGAAGTAAAATACAAAGTATGTGCTTATTCACTATTAATTAAGGATAAGTGTTAATATCTCGTATCCTCCTTAATACAACAGAAGTAATAGTTTTCATTTTGTTACATGTTAATAAAATAAATGAGTAGCGAACAGGAAGGTGTAAGTCGTTTCTTGAGTGTACTTCGTCATTTTGAACCAGTGTGAAAGGATAACTGTGAAATTGTTACAAGACGTACATACATGCAGTGTACTCTAGTAAGAGCAGTGTATCGAAATCTTCTTGAAAGAAATCCCAATAGAAGTTATCTCAGTTGTTTTCCTATGAACGCAAAGCCTGATGTGTTTATATGTTATGGTATTGAAAGAATAGAAGAACAAGGTAAATATTCTCTCTCTATACTTTTTAATCCTAAACATGAGTTAATGTCTCTTTCACCACTAAGTATTTTGGTAGGAAAGTTAGCACATCATTCTATTTGTAGAGGAGAATTAGCTGAGAAAGTGCAGGATCAGTTAATTACAGTTTTTTCAGATATTGGTGATTTACTTATGAGACCTGAGCCTGATAAAGTCTTTGTAACGAGAAAAGAATTAATGAATATTTATGAAAATCACAGATTGTAGTTGATTATCCCATAGAGATTAAGTATAATTATTTTCATGTCTCAAAACATATTTAGCAAAAACTATCATTGGAATATACTTACTAACGGTAAGTCATTGTAGTTTGGCTATCTAAATACCGTCAGTAAGAAAACAACCCACAATAAGTGGGTTTTTTATTGCCTAATTTCTTGAAGTAAACATATGAAACAGCTTTGCAAACAAATTAAACAAAACATAATAGTTGTTAGTTATTGGCATCATACCCACTTAGGATACCTTATGGAGCCTTATCACCCTTGGCGGTGAAAACTCTAAATAGATATCCTAAGAGCTCACAATTATGTGAGCTTTTTTATTTTTAAAATTATTTTTATGAGAAACAAAACAATAGGTATTTTAGGTGGAATGGGTCCACAAGCTTCTGTTAAGCTTTATGACCTAATAATACAAAAATGTGTAAAAAAGAATCCAGAACTAAGTAGTACAGATTTTCCCGAAATACTAATCGATTCTATACCAGTTCCAGACTTTATTAGTGACTCAAAAAGATTTGGAGAAACTAGAGAAGTACTTCAAAGTAGAGTTCGAAAAATGGATAGGTTTGGCGTTGATATAATATGCATTGCATGTAACACTGCACACATATTCTTACCTGATCTTGTTGACCTTACTAAAGGTAAGTTTATCTCAATTGTTACTGAAGTAAAAAACGAATGTGACAAAGAAGGATTTAAAAGGATAGGTCTTTTTGCAAGTCCTAATAGTATAAGGTTAAAGTTATATGAAGTGTTAGAGAAGGATAAAATTCTTATAACTCCCAATAAAAAGATTGTTGAGAAATTAGATGAATTTATTCGTTTAACTATTAATGGTAATGTTTCAACTCAAGAGAAGAAAGAATTTAATAACCTATGTTTAAATTTTTTTGTAGAAAACAATTTAGATGTGTTAATTCTTGGTTGTACAGAACTTCCATTGATATTTAAAAAATCAAAGGGAATAATAGTAATTGATACAATTGATCTTCTAGCAACAAAGTTAGTAGATAATATTAACTTAAATTAAATGGTAATACTATAAAAGTGATAAAATATTAATATCTTAATAAATCAATATGAATACAATATCTAATCTTCCTCCAAAAGGAACCTATGATTGGTTTCCAGAGGAATACAAAGTAAGAAAATATATATTCGATACTTGGAGAAAAGTATGTGTAAGTTTTGGGTATGAAGAATACCTTACACCTATTATTGAATCTGCAGATGTATATAGAGCCAAGTCAGGTGAAGATATTGGTGGAAAAGAACTCATGGTATTTAGAGATAGAGGAAATAGGGAACTCTCTATAAGACCTGAGATGACACCATCTGTAACTAGAATGGTAAGTAGAATATATAATGGAACTCAAAAACCAATTAGACTATTCTCTATTGCCAATTTCTTTAGGAATGAAAAACCACAAAGAGGAAGAAACAGAGAATTTTGGCAACTAAACTATGATGTTTTTGGAAGTAATTCACTGGATTCAGATCTTGAGGTCCTCATGATATCTCTTGAGATTATGCTTGCATTCAATCCACCTGCCAAGTCTTTCGTAATGAATATCAATAACAGAAAACTCATAGATTTCATGCTTAAAGAAACAGTGGGTGATTCTGTTACAGAAGAATTAAAAACAGAAGTACTAAGAACTTTAGATAAGTTTGAAAAGCTAAGTAAGGAGGATTTCAAATCAATGTTAGTTGAAAAGGGTGTTAGTGAAGAAACTATTAGTAAACTTATCTTGTTCATGGAATCTAAGACTTCAGATGATCTAGCAAAAGCATTTCCAAATGTCTTGGAAAGTGATGGCTTTAAAGAAATAACTACTCTTATATCTAAACTTACTGAACTTGGTTATGGAGATTGGATAGATTTCAAACCAAATGTAATTAGAGGTTTTGACTATTACGATGGAATGGTCTTTGAAGTCTTTGACAATAATCCTCTAAACACAAGATCTATGTTTGGTGGTGGAAGATATAACGGTCTTGGTCAAATATTTGGATCTAGTAGTTTTCCAGCTGTAGGCTCTGCTCCAGGAGATGAAACAACTAAACTATTTCTTGAAGCTAACGGACTTATTGAAAAACTTAATACAAAAGAAGAATCATATTTTCTTCCAATTCTTAATGAGAGTCTATCTACAAAGGCCTATATACTTGCTCGTAAGTTAAGATCTGAAGGTAAGATGGTAATTACAAGTTCAGATTATGCAGATATTGGCAAGGCATTAAGTCAGGCAAATAAGAAACAATATACTTTCGTTATTATTCTTGGGGAAGAAGAATTAAAGAATGGAAAGTATAAAGTAAAAGATATGAATACAAGAGAGGAAATAGAGATAGAGTTAGCTAAGTAGTTGAAGTCCTATTATCAAATACTTCTTTCTTGACAAAATTCACTATTTCCATTGCGCGTATACTATTAATTCCGCCCTCTTCAATACCTTTCCAATGGGAGAATAATATTTTCTTAAAATTAGTTCCATAAGTTTTGTAATTTCTCATTAGAGAATAGTAAGCTGGCTCACTTCTATCATAAAATCTCATGTCAGCTTGCCATTTAGAAATTTGATCTTCAAGTTTTCCCTTGTTTCCTTCTCTTGTTGGGAACTTAGGAATTCCAAAATTCATACCAGTTACCTTTCTTCCATATGCCATAATTACTTCAGACATAAGTCGACTTGTTCTACCATTTCCATCTGGAAATGGATGAGTTGTTAGTGACTCAATAAATTCAAAAGCTGCAATGTATTTAAAATCTTCAAAAGTTCTTGCCTTTGCTAGAAGATTGCCAAGTACCACTCCATATGTTTCAAGTACCTCTAAGATTACATCTCCTGTAGGCGGAACAAAATCATTAACTAATGCATTATGATCTGGAGCTCTTGTGGAGCCACCTAGGTATCTTGTTGCAAATCTAGGATTATTTTCCTCACTTTTTTCATTAATAAAGGGAGTTGCTATTGTATGAACCAATTTGATAATCTCAGTAACATTCCTCGGATTTAGGACTGATAAAATGTAATCCATATTGTTTCTTACATTAGATTCCCCAATTGCTCTAGCTTCGTCACTTTTAGAACTAACTCGTGGATGGGCTCTTCTTGTTGTTTCGACAATATTCATAGAATACTGCATTAAATCAGTTTTTGTTTCAGGTCCTGAAATCATTGGAATATTCTAGCAATCTGAGAAAATAATATCCATGGTTGGAATGGATATTCTAATTCAATACTAAAACAGGGTAACTGTCTTTTGGGTTTAACTCAAATACTCGAATTAGTGTGTTTGCAATTCCTTGTGAAAGTTTTGATCGGTTCTCCTGTTTCCTGTCTTTTTTTGTAAGTACTTTTTGATCATCATGTGTATATGTATAGTCATATCTACTTGCTACCTCTCTAAGTAACATAAAGTAGTTTACTGGAGAAGAAGTAGATCCATCTTTACTATACAAAATTGTAAGCGGAGAAAATTGTGATTCATGGAGGAATGTAACTTTTGCATTCTTGCTAAATGGGAAACTTTCCTGAACAAAATCCTGAGTATGAGTGTTAAATGTTGCAACTACTAATTCTGTAATTGATCGATACTTTGGATCGTGAGTTCCCATAGAAAACTGCGATTCATTTATTACAAGCGTTGATGGATAAACAGGTTTATCTGAAATTAAAGCTGTCATAAGGCAAGTTTTAAAGACAGTCCTTATAGCTCTGTAAGTAAAATCTCTTTCACATAGTCCATCTGTAGCTAGTTTATTTGCACCAAATAAAAGAGATGGTGGAAAGTGATATCCATCTACTTGCCATCTTTCATTAAAGGAAGGATCGTATCTGTCCAATAGTTTACCCATGTATTCCTTATCATATTTAAAATAACTGAGATAACAAAAAATATTTCTTTAATTAAATTACAAGTACAGCTTGATCTGGAGTATCGTTATTAAATCTTTCTCCAAGATGCCCTATTATTATTGAAAGTACTGCTCTCCCATATGCTGCCAAATGTTCGTCAGAAAGTCTATATCTTACTGGAGCAATGTTAGCTTCATCACTGAGAGATGTTGCAAACAAATTAAGATGAGTTGGTATTTGAGCTGGATCAAAATGAAAATCAGAATTTCCGAGCCTGTAGTTTCGCGTTCGTAGGTCAGAAATGTTTACTGGGTAAATAGTTCTGGTTACTAACCCTTTTTGTATTGCTTGCATTCTTTGAGAAATTTCATTAATAAAACTGTAAGCGTTATTTAGATCTGGAATAGAAAATTTAGGAATATTTGTGAATCCTTCACCTAACGTGTATAACACATCCCCGCTGACTATTGGAAAACCACCATGGTATGAAACATCTTCGTTCAATCTAACCTGTTTCTTGCTCATTACTACTAATCTATCCTCTAGATATGCTCTCGCAAATAAACCACTTAAAGCATTTGCTCCAGTTGAAAATAATTTATTTGCAAATAAGGTCTCTGGAGCTTGAGTAGATAAATCTATTTCGGTTGTCATAATAGTTGGTGTATGAAATATATTTGGGAGGATACTATCACTCGTTTTGCATATAGTAAAGCCTTCCTTGTGTGTTTTAGTATCTGGATGCTACAATACACCAGACTTAAACTACTGCCATACTTCATAATCTTTCTACTGCCGTTAAATTATCAAACTTTTAAGAATGAGAATATTAGTAGCAGATGATGATACTGATATCGCCTCTATTATCAAATCTATCCTTGTTCGTGAGTCTTATGCTGTAGATACAGCATCTGATGGTAGAAAAGCCTACGATATGCTTCATAACGAGGAATATGACCTACTTTTACTCGATCTTATGATGCCTTACCTTTCTGGAGAGAACTTACTTCGACAAATTCGTTCTGAAAATTTAAATACTCCTGTAATAGTTCTTACTGCAAAAGATTCCACTAGCTCAAAAATAGAAATGTTAGGAAATGGTGCTGATGACTATATATCTAAACCATTTGAACTAGATGAAGTAGTTGCTAGAGTAAAAACAGTTATTAGAAGAGCAAAGCATAATAACACACTACTTGAAGTAGATAACCTTGTTTTGGATCCTTCAACGTACAGAGTTGAAAGAAATGGAACTGAAATTGAACTTTCTGCAAAGGAGTTTGCACTTCTAGAATTTCTTATGAGAAATCAGGGAAATATTGTTAAAGAAACACAAATAATTTCTCATGTCTGGGATCGCGAATACGATGGACTATCTAACATTGTTGCCGTATATATAAAGTACTTAAGAAAGAAAATAGATGATCCTTTTCCACACCTCGAAAGACTCATAAAAACAGTGAGAGGTTTTGGGTATAAAATAAGCACGTAATAGGTTACCCTTGACTTCTCAAAATCTTCGTGTATATTAACAAAATTAGTTTACTATTTCTTACTGCCTAATTATGTCTAAAATTAAATCTACTAAAGCTAAAACTTTGACCAAAAAAACTGACCAAAAACCAAATAAATCTGATCAAAAACCAATTAAAACTGATGATGAGGAAGTAATAGTCCCTGTTTCAGGCTCAGATGACTTCATAGATGCTGACGAAGAAGGTGATTCTGACGATTTAACTGCAACTTTCGCAAAAAGAAAAGCTTTAGCTGATGATGATTCCTGGGACGTTGTTAGTACTGATGAAGATGATGATGTATTAACAATAAAGTCCTTAGCTAATGATTTAACAGATGAGGAGCAACTAGATGCTGTTATTTCTGACTATGCAGGAATAGATGGCTTAGCACCAGAAAAATCGAATAAAGAGGACTAAACCCCTACTAATGTGATAATATTCCAAGTATATATTATATATTCTATTCATATATCCTTATGCAAAACATACTAGATAGTGTTAAGTACACTTTAGAAAGACTCCCAAAATCTCAAGTTAAGATAACTTATGAGGTTCAAAAAGAAGTTTACGAAGACTTTAAGAAGAAAGCTTTTACTAAACTATCTGGTTCTGTAAAGATATCTGGATTTAGACCTGGAATGGCACCTGCAAATGTAACTGAAGCATATCTTGGTGCAAACCTTATTGAAGAAACAATGAGTCAGATGTTCCCAGCTGTAGCAATTGCAGTTCTTGAAAAAGAAAATGTAAATCCAATTGATCAGGTAAAATATGATGTAACTGAAGCAGATCCTATTAAGGGAATTAAATTTGTTACTACATTTACTGTATACCCTGAAGTAAAACTTCCAGATTTAACTACTATAAAAGTAACTAAAGATATTCCAGCTGTAACTGATGAAGATGTTAAGAAGGTTACGGATAAGATGATTGAAGATGCTAAGAATGCTGAGAAAGATGAAGTTAAGAAAGCAACAATTGCTTTAACAGATGAATATGTCAAAGGATTAGGTTCAAAAGCACAAACTGTAGAAGAGTTTAATAAAGAGATAAAAGAAGAGATTGTGAATCAGAGAAATATGATGGCTGAAGATAAGTACAGAATGGATATCATTAAATCTATTGTAGATAAGACAATTTATGATATTCCAGACATGTTTGTTGAACTAGATACCAATGCTAGAGAAAAGGAATATGTTTCTAAAATTGAGAACCTAGGTATTAAACTTGAAGACTTTTTGAAATCTCAAAAAACAGATATTGAGAACTTAAGAAAAGCTTGGAGAGAAGAAGCAATCGAAAGAATTAAAACAGAAGTAATGTTACTTCAAGTCTCCAAGAATTATGACATCAAGGTAACAGATGAAGATATCAATGCTGAACTAGATAAGATAGATAATAAAGAGTTAAGAGCCCAGTACGACACAGAAGATGGAAGAAGATATGTCTTCAGTGTTCTTATCCAACAAAAAGCATTAGCAAAACTTGTTGAACTAGTAGGAGCTAATTAATCCTCATAGGATTAGTTAATAAACATATTATCTCTCGTGTGAGATAATAGCCTCGTGATTTCAAACATTAAACTTCAAAACTACAAGAATTTAAGTCTTGAGCTTAACTTTACTAATGGTAGAAATATCATAGTGGGAAAAAATGGCAGAGGTAAGACTAATCTTCTTGAATCTATATTTACCATAACAAATGGTTTTAGTTTCAAATCTCAAGAAGATGAAAATGTAATTAATTGGTCATTTTCAAATGACTTTAAAATAGATCCTTTCTATTCAATTAATGCAGAATTCAAATTTAAGAAAGTTCCGAAAGAGAGTGAGGAAACAAAAGAGCAGAGATCTATATTTTTTCAAAAGAAAAATATGGGAAGAAAGCTTTTTAAAATAAATGACAAACCTAAATCTTCGAGTAGTTTTAATAAACAAATATCTGCACTTCTATTTGCTCCTCAATCTATTGACCTAATAAGTGGATCTCCTTCCTTGAGACGAAATGAACTTGATGATTTCCTATCTGTCTACAAAGATAGCTTTGTAAAAGTATTAGATGAATATAGACAGGTAGTAAGATCTAGAAATAAATTACTCCAGATTAATCCTTCAGATATTTCTAAACAAATTGGATTTTGGAATGAAAAAGCTTCTGAACTTGGAAGCATAATTATGTCTGAAAGAATTAAAGTCTTAGAAGAAATCCAAAAAGAAGCCTCTATAATTGCAAAAGATACTTATCATTTTGGAGATAATAGTTTCGATCTTCAATATTTCAATAAATATATTGAACCTAATAACTTCCCAACTAAAAAAGAAATTTACGATCTTCTCCTAGATAAATTAACAAACAATCTGTATAAGGAGATTGCTGTAGGAACAACTTTGTATGGTCCCCACAGAGATGATGTCATAGTTAAATTAAACGATCATAATCTTAGAGAGTCAGGCTCACGTGGGCAACAAAGACTAGCATCGTTCATAATAAAGGTAAGTGAGTATTCAAAACTTAAGTCTATTGGAAAAGAAGCAATACTTTTAATAGATGACTTACCATCTGAACTGGATTATGAACATATAGCAAATGCAGAGAAACTATTACTTAAGATGGACTGTCAGATAATAGCATCTGTTGTTGAGGTGAAAGAGTATTCTAAAATCTTTGTAGATAAATCTAATCTAATTGAACTGGATAAGCTAGAATCTTAAAGAAGAATCCAGTTTATTTTAGTGCATCTCTTAATGCTTCCATTCCTGTTAATACACATTTACTTCTAGCAGGATTAGGAGTAACCCCAATAAATTCTATTAAGTCTTTATACTCAATCTTTAGAACTTCCTCTAAGGATTTTCCTATTAATTTCTCAGATAATATAGACATTGTAGCAACAGATAGGGCACATCCACTTCCTGTAAATTTAACATCTGTAACAATATTTTGGTGATCTATATTCATGTAAACAGTTATTTCATCACCGCAACTTAAGTTTGCAAATCTTCCTGTTTTGTTAAAAGTAACAGGTTTTCCAAAGTTAATTGGATTCTTATAGTTATCTATTATGTTTTGCTCGTATATATTTTGCATTTAGGTATAATCTTTCTCAAACTTGTAAATTATATCATTTATTATTCATACCCAGATGGGAAAAGACTTAAAACAACTAACTAAGATGGTTAATGAATTTAGTGAATCTAGAGGTTGGGTTAACCAAAGTCCTAATCTTCTCATAAGCTCCATGGTTTCTGAACTTGGAGAATTAGCTGAACACTTCCACTATAACGAGGGATTCGAAAGGAGTGCAAAAGAGAGAAAAGAAATAGGATATGAATTTGTAGATCTTTTCTTTTATCTTTTAAGGTTTGCAAGTGAATGTAATGTAGATCTTGAGAAAGACTTTTTAGATAAGTTCGAAAAACTTAAAATTAAGTTTCCAGCAAAATCTGACATGAAAAAACAAAAGAAGGCTCATGAGGAATACAAGAGGACAGGAAAGAACAAGACATATTAATAGTTGCAGAAACTATTTAGAATAGATATTCTTTCTTATGGAACAAACAAACGATTTTCTAAAAAATAAACAAAAGCTAGCAGAGGATATAGAGAGAATTAAAAGTATTAGATCTGAGAGGAAAACAATAAATATTCTTGGAATTAGTTCTTCAAGTGTGAATACAGATGACAAGATAGTAAGGGTTCCATCTAGTGAGAAGATTCTAATGGAAACACTGGAGCTTGCTAAAGATATAGACTCTTCTGTCGAAACTCAGATTGTAAAACTAAGAGATATAAAATATTTGCCATGTGAGGCGAATTATTCTATTCAGAATGACTACTGTACTTGGCCATGTTGGATATCTCAAAGATATCCAGATACAGATGGACTTGTTCCTGTATATAAGGCTCTTGTTGAATGGGCAGATATAGTTATAATTGCAACTCCAATAAGATGGGGAAATCCATCAAGTCATTATTTCAAATTTATTGAAAGACTTAATTGTATTGAGAACCAGAAAGAAGTATATGGACTTAATATTATTCAAGACCAAATTGCTGGATTCATAATTGTTGGAGCTCAAGATGGTGTACAACATTCACTAGGTGAGATGATGGCTTTCTGGACTCAACAGGGATTTAGTTTTACGAAATATCCATATATTGGATACACAAGTGGAAACTATTCTAATACAAAAACAAAAGATGTAACTGAGCAAATATTGAAAGATAAAGAAGTAATAGAACAAATGCAAACCGAAATGTTAACTAACCAGATTGAAGCTGTTAAGAGACTTAGAAGAAATATTTAATCTATTTTGAACACTTTCTTCGCTTTAAGAATCCCATCGACTAATCTATCTATGTCCTCAGTAGTATTGTAGATATATAGGCTGGCTCTTGTTGTAGAATTAATTCCTAATACTTCATGTAGTGGTTCAGCACAGTGTAGACCAGATCTTACAGCTATTCCTTCGTCATCTAATATCTGAGATAAATCATGTGGATGTATTCCTTCAAGTGTAAAAGAGAATATAGGTAATCTGTCTTTTGAATCTCTAGGTCCAATTATCTTTAACCCTTTTATTTCAGATAATTTCTTTAGTCCATACTCTACAAGTTCTTTTTCGTATTCAGGAATCTCCTCAATTATTGGTTCAAGGTAATCTAGTGCTTCTTCAAAAACAATAACATCCGCTATGTTTGGAGTTCCAGCTTCAAACTTGTTAGGTATTGTATTCCAAACAGTATCCGTTTTATGTACTTCAAGTATCATGTCACCACCAAAGAGGAATGGTTGCATATCTTGTAATATGGATTTTTTTACAAATAAAATTCCTACACCAGTAGGTCCTAGCATTTTATGAGCAGAGAATACAAAGAAATCGCAATCTAAGTCTTTAACATCTACTTTTACTGATGGCATTATCTGACTTCCATCTACTAAAACCTTCACTCCTTTAGTATGAGCTAACTTAACAATTTCTTTTATTGGGTTAATTGTTCCTAGTACATTAGAAGCATATGTTACACAAAGAAGCTTAACACCTGGAGTATTTAATTTTGTTTCTAGATCTTTTAAATCTAATCTAAAATCTTTTGTTATCTTTACCCATTCAAGTATTGCGTTTTGTCTCTTTGCTAATACTTGCCAAGGAACAATATTGCTATGATGTTCCATCTCCGTAGTGAGGATTATATCTGTAGGATTAATATTTGCTTCTCCCCAGGTATACATAACTAGATTAATAGATTCTGTAGCATTTCTGGTAAAGATAATCTCTTCAGCGTTTGAATTAATAAACTTGGCAACTTGAGTTCTAGTAAGTTCATACATAGAAGTAGATTCTTCAGATAGTGTATGAAGTCCTCTATTAACATTCGCATTATGCTTGGAGTAGTAATCTGTTAGTGCATCTATAACCATTTTAGGTTTTTGAGATGTAGCAGAATTATCTAAATAACAAAGAGGTTTTCCATTTACTTCTCTTTCGAATATTGGAAAATCTTTTTTAATAGATATTGGATCTAACATTATTTTGCTTTATTCTCACAAGTACAATTAGGACAATCCTTTTTGCAAGCATGTTTAACATTATCTTCAATTTCAACAAATACTTCATTTCCTTTTTTGACAATCTTGTATGTCCCTATATCTTCTGTTGCAGGAAGTCCAAGACATTTCCCTGAACGTATATCAAATTTTGCTCCATGCCATGGACAAACAACTGTGTAGTCATTTTCAAGAAATCCCTCTGCCAATGGGCCTTCCTTATGTGAGCAGAATCTATCTATACCATAGTATTCATCTTTGACTTTACATAGAGTGAACTTAGCACCCTTAACAACAATTTCTTTTAATTCGTCATTTTTTAATTCACCTTCGTTTAATACTTTTACTAACATATGTAATTATTAAAATATATTAATATAAATTGCAATTATGAGTTAATGAATGCGTCGACAATAATTTCTTTTGACTCTTCTTCACTTAATCCTCTGGACTGTAAGTAGTATATCTCATTTTGATCAATTTCTTTAACAATTGCACTATGTCCTGCTTTTACATCGTTTTCAAGTATCTCTAAAGATGGAACTATATTTGATGACGCATTGGCACTTAATAACAAAACTTCTGCTTTAAGATATGTATCTGTCTTTATTGCACCTTTTGCTATTAGAACAAGTGCATCTAGTTCAAAGGTAGAGCTATCGTAAAGTACTACTTTAATATCTACTCTAGATTTAATAGTAGGAAGCTTATGAATAAGTTTGAACGTACCTTTGTATTTATTTTCACCTTTCCCAATCCAAAGATAGTTAATATCGGTATCTTTCGAAACTTCAATATTTTCGTTTTCTTTTGTAATTAATATTCTTTTATTCATCTATTGGTTTTACTCTTTTATCTAATACTACAAATTGTTCTTTTGCAATTAAGCTTGATGAAATTATACATATAGGAATAGAGAAGATGTTAACAATAGGAATGGAACTTAAAAATCCACATACTAATAGGTAAGGCCAAAGGTAAAAGCTTTTTAATATGAACTTTATCTTTCTTCTAAATGGAATTTGGTACTTAATTAAAGAAGGCTCGAATAGATTAATTCCTGTAAATAATATTATTTGAAATAAGTTAATTGCAATATATAGATAACTTCCAACGAATGGTATTAAGTTTAATAATCCAGTAAGTAGAAAAATAGAAACACTTATTAAAAATTGCTTAAAAGTAAAAGCAATAGATAGTTTTATTGCTTTCCCAAATCCTTCTTCAGGCATATTCTCTTTATATATTCTAAGGTAGAGTTTTGAAACAAGTGCTGAATATATTGCTGAAGTAACACTAACTGAAACCAGATTAATAGATGCAACTACAAATCCCAAAGCAAGTACTGTTGAAACAATTAACGAAATAAATTTAACTACTTGAGCAACTTCATAGGATGAATCTATTAATGCGTTAATACTTTCTAATCTTGGAGGTAGGAATTTAATAATAATAAGGAAGGCAAAGATAATAAAACAAAGTATTAGAAGACTAGAAAGTAGAATGTAAACGAATACAAAAGGATTATGTCCTATGAAAATTAGAGCCTTGGGTAAATATTTGAATGTTGTTATTGTTTTAGGGAGATTCTTTTTTGCATCTTTTATGAATTTATCCAACTTTACCCTCCATTTCTAATTCAATAAGTCTGTTAAGTTCTACTGCATGTTCTACTGGTAGTTCTTTAAGAATAGGTTCTATGAACCCAGAGACTATGACACTTCCTGCTTCCTCTTCACTTAACCCTCTGCTCATCAAATAATATATTTGGTTACTATTTAGTTTACTTACACTTGCTTCATGAGAGAGCATTGTATGTTTATTATCTATTTCCATATGTGGATAGGTATCTGTTCTACTATCTTGGTCAAGAATAAGTGCATCACAGTTAACTCTTATCTTACACCCACTCGCATTTTTGTTAACCTTTACCATACCTCTATATGTAGTTCTTCCACCATTTAAGCAAATAGATTTAGAATTAATAATGGAACTTGTATTAGGTGCAACATGAATTACTTTTGCTCCCACATCCTGGTGTTGTCCATTAGATGCAAGTGCGATTGATAGTATCTCGCCATGAGCTCTTTCTCCCATAAGGTAAACAGAAGGATATTTCATAGTAACTTTAGATCCCAAGTTTCCATCTATCCATTCCATTACGCTATCTTCATAAGCAACAGCTCTTTTTGTTACAAGATTGTAAACATCATTAAACCAGTTTTGAACGGTAATATATCTAACTCTGGCACCTTTTAGTACAACTATTTCGACAACTGCACTATGTAGTGAATCTTCTGAATACATAGGAGAGCTACAACCTTCAGCATATACCACCTGACTTCCTTCATCTGCAATTATGAGTGTTCTTTCGAACTGACCCATCTTAGAAGAGTTAATTCTGAAATATGTTTGTAAAGGGAGTTCAACTTTAACTCCTTTAGGGATATATAAAAATGAACCACCTGACCATACTGCTGAATTAAGAGCTGCAAATTTGTTATCTAGTGGAGGTACAATTGTTGCGAAATACTTTTTAAAAAGTTCAGGATATTTTTTAAGTGCTGAATCTGTATCTGTAAATATTACTCCCTTATCGGAAAGATCTTTTAGAAGACTTCCATATACCACTTCAGATTCATACTGAGCTTTAACTCCTCCTAATATTGCTTTCTCAGATTCTGGGATACCAATCTTGTCATATGTCTCCTTTATTCCTTTAGGTAAATCTTCCCATGTTCTAGATTTTCCTTTAGTGGGTTTAAGGTAATAGTAGATATCATCAAAATCTATTTTACTTAAATCTCCTCCCCATGTAGGAAGATTTTTACTTTTGAAAATCTTGAGAGCATTAAGTCTGAAGTTTAACATCCATTCTGGTTCTTCTTTCATCTTGGAGATTTCTCTTACAGTTTCTTCTGTTAATCCTTTTTTAGATCTGAATTCGTAATTGTTGGGCTTGGAAAATCCATACTCATACTTTTTTTCGAAGTTCTTCTTACTTATCATGGTAAATTATATCAGATAGAACTAGGGGATTCTTACATATATTTTTCTCTATTCCAGTGAATCTGTCTCTTATTAGATTTCAGATAAATGAGGTGAATTGTTCCAAGTACAACGAAAGTGGATATGAAGAAAATATAAAAGATACTAAATGAATTCTCAGTAAAATTGGGATTAGATATCTTAAGTAATCCTAGAGATATTATTAATTGTGCAATCGAGCTTATGTATCCATATATAAAAATATCTCCAACAATATAGAAGGCCATGTACATAACTCCCCATATTATTCCAATTAAGATGAAAATTATAAGAGAAAATACAGAAAGAATCTCAGTCTTTGGTGTAAATGTTTCAATAATAAATATACCCATAATAGCTAACATGTAAGCATTACTTTCAAGTGAGTGACTTAGTACTCCATGTAGAAGATGCTCAATCTTTTTAAGAGATAAGAAATTTAGATCCTTCTTCTTTACTTTTAATAACTCAAAGTATCTGTCAAAGACGATACTCGTGAAATATATTCCTTCAGCCCAAAAGGCAATAAGTATACAAAGAATATATACTGCAAATCCACTAATAGAAGCCCATGTAGGTGTTGCTGGAGATAGTGTTCTACTTAATATAAAAAGAAAGTATAAAGATATGATTATCGTGAAGAATAATTTTAAGACACCAACTTCAAAGAATTTTTTGAAATTAAATCTCTCAAGATTTGCATCTTTAAAATTAGTCATTCTTTTTCTTGCTGCCTGGTATAGAGGTGCAAGAAGACAAAGAATAACTGTAAAAAGTACTAAAACAATTGTTTCTATCATAAAGGACAAAATTAATTATCTAAACAAATATACTAAAGATTCAATAATTAGTGTATATTTAATTTGTTAATTTTAATAAATATCTTCATGGAGAATTCTGCTCAAGTTCCTGTTGACACTAAATCTGTACCTGTCAAACCTCAAGTAAATTCAAATCCGAATATGAGTAAAGCATTATTAATAGTATTAGTAGTTCTTTGTTTAGCAATTCTTTCAGTACTAACAGTTATAGTAGTTTTCTTATATAACAATAATGAACCAGTAGTGATATCTAAGGTACAAAGAGAGGTTGTTGCGTCAAAAGCTTCTTCAATTAGTAGCTCGGCATCATCTAATTCAAGTAAGTCAGTTTCTGTATCCCCAACCTTATATGATAACCATCTAGGTCTTTCTTTCTATACAAATAATTTCTTTTCAAATCCAATTGAGACCGAAGGAATTGGAAACCTATTTGATTTTATTGATCCAGTTATTGACCTTTCAAAGGTAAGTAACACTACGATGCAATACGCTCCTACGGATACTTCATTTGTTCCTGTTCGAATATCTATAATTAGATTTGGTGATCCTGCTGTGTTTGATAAAGCAAAGAATGCAATTCAAAAAGATCAAAAAATATTTAATTGTGATTTAGATGCTCAAACAAATGAAGAATACACAATTCAAAATACAAAATATAAACCTTTAATTTGTGCAAATGGTGAGTCACTTCCTAATTATGAATGTCCAATTGGAACAAGCACTGACGAGTTTATGTGGGGAGGATACTATGATACAAGAAAATATATTTTCCTAAAAAACATGATTGTTAAAATCTCCTACGATACTGGTTCAAGTGCTACTAAAGGTGCAGACGGAAAGTGTACTTCATCAGATTCAGTAGTAGATCCAAAATCGCTAGATGCTGCAAAAGCTTTAATTGAATCAATCAAGTATCTTTAAGGTATAATAGCTATCAATTAAATACCAGCCGGAGTGGCGAAATTGGTAGACGCGCTACGTTCAGGACGTAGTTCCGCAAGGATTGGAGGTTCAAATCCTCTTTCCGGCATTCTATATATACTTTATGACAACTGAAGCACCAGTACCATTAGATCTTCCTAAAACTGAATCACAAAGACTTGAAGATGGAAACTGGAAAATAAGTATCACTGATTTGAAACTACCTGGTAAGTCTTCTGGCTTAAATGCTTCATTAATATTTCCTATTGAGCTTCGAAAGTTACCAATGAATGAGATTTCATCTCCTAATACTTGGATAAGAGGGAGTATGGAGCTAGGGGATAGTGAGTTGTTAAGAAATCTTGTAGTAGAAGCTTCAAGTTTTAAAGAACTTCCTGTGGATGAAAGAATAGAAAAAGTTGTAGCACTTGTAAGATCTAAATTAACGTTTTGGGGAAGTAAGGCAAAAGCTACAGTTCGTGAATCTAATCCCAGATTGTATGAATGGCTGAATTCTTATACCGATTCTAATTATATAGGTAATTTGGCAGATGTTATAGAAAGTGGTTATGGAATATGTGGTCACTTTGTTGCTTTATCTACTTACTTATCTCAAGTAGCTGGATTGGATGTTGTAGTTAACACCTGTTATGGTGATGGCTCACCAACGAATATAGTAAGAAGTGACAACAACTTACCAATATTTAGTGCTGTGCCAGTTGGAACAAAATCTGGATCTCATACTTGGTTTGAAGTTTTAGAAGGAGAGAGATGTATTCCAGTAGATCCTACTGTTAACCTTATTGGAACTACAGATGAGGTTCGAAAAATTTTTGATGAAGCTGGATACTTTGACTACGATTTAAGAAAATCTCTTGATGAAGAGAGAACTGGAATCCGAGATTTAATAGTTCTTGAGAATTCTTCTGCAAAAGCTGGAGATATTACAAACCCAGATGCATATATTTCGATGAGTAATTATGGACAAGATAATATGAATATAAATGTTGACTTAGTGATTAAGGAAGTTGAGGACTGTCGGCAATACATGGGTGGTATGAGAATACTTTCTATTGGAAATCCAGAGTGGAAAATTTCCTAATCTCATATTTCCCTTCTTTTCTTGAAGTACTTCATAGCACAATATATACTAGAGATATGAAATCTGCCGATAATTTAAAATATCTTTTTAATCCTTCTAGTATAGCTATTGTTGGAGCTTCTCGTAATGCTGAAAAAGTGGGTAATAAAGTATTAAGAAATTTACTCCTTGGTGGATTCAAAGGTGAAGTGTATCCAATTAATCCAAATGCTGAAGAAATATATAACTTAAAGTGTTATAAATCTTTGTCTTTAATTCCTAAAGATATCGATCTTGTATGGATAAGAGTTTGTACTAGAGATTTACTTGAAACATGTAAGGATGCAGTCAGTAGAAATGCAAAAGTAGTTATTGTTAATTCTAAAGAGTTAGAAACAGAAGAAGGAAAGATAATAATTTCTGAAGTTAAGAAACTTTTAGATTCAAAAGGAATACTTATGTTAGGTCTTGGTAGTGCAGGAATATATTTTGAAAATCTAGATTTATTATCTGTTCAATCTAAGCCTATTAAAGGTGGTCTATCTTTGCTTACTCAGTCAGATAACCTAATAGAATCCTTAGTTGACCTCTGGAATGATGATAATGTTGGAGTTGAAAGTATCATTGGACTTGGTTCAAAACTTGGTCTTAATGAGAATGACATTATTGAATTCTACTTAAGTAATTCTCAGTATCTTCCGAAAGTTATTTGTATGTATCTTGAAAACTTATCTAATCCGGGAGTAACTCTTGAGAACATAAAGAAAATTTCAAAAGAGATTCCAGTTATTGCAATGTTTCCAATTGCAAATCCAATAACAAGAAAGAAAGTTGTGAAACATACTGGTAGTGTGCTTCAAGATTATGAATATCTTGAACTTGCATTAAGTAAATCCGGAGTTAATCTTGTTAATAGTATTACTGAACTTACAAGTCTTACTATGCTTTATAAAAACATTGGAAAAGACTTTTATGCATCTTGGCTTCCTTTTGTTCTTACTAATTCATTCTTTCTAACACTTGAAGCTCATTCAATGCTTTATAAAAATGATATTCCTACATTAGAACCTTCAGGTGTTTTAAAAGAAAAGCTAATTGAGTTCTATGCTAAGGAAATAAAAACTGAAGTAGATTATCTTGCCATGATAGATCGTCTTTTTAAAGAAGATGATCTAGACACTGTATTCCTGTCTCTAACAAAGGATGAAAGTATAGACCTATATCTTCTTTCAGAAGGTATTGAAAGACTTGAAAGAGATTACAACAAGCTAGTCATTGTTACTGTGCTGGAAGTTAATTATAAGGTGAATCCTCACAGAATATTTAATAGTAAAAATATTGCTAATTATAAATATCTAGAAAATGCAATTTATGCATATATTGAGATAAGAAAGAGAGCAGACTATTTATCTAATGAAACTGTTAGCGGTGAAAGAATGAGGACAGGACTTCCTTATGTGAAAGTAGATTTTGAAAAGAAATCAGAAATACTTAGTATTGTTAAAGAATTAAAGAGTCAGTCCAGTAAATGTTTGAATTTTGTTACAGCTAAAAAGCTACTTCAGAATTATGGAGTTACTTTCGTTGATGATTTTAGTCCTGAAGTTTCTTTAAAGGAAAAACCAGAGTACATCTTAAATTTGAAATGTGTAAAAGATACTTATCCTAATGACAAAGAAAACTCTTCAATTGGTTATAAGCTAGATTTAAATCTGATATACCATGAAGGAAAGAATTTTGTTAATCTTTCCTTTACTGATCTATTACCTCTAGATACTGAACAACTTGAAATAGAAATATTTGAAAAGTTTGGTAAGATTTTTGTAGATGACAAAAGACTTAGTGTTCTAATATCTGAAGTAAAAAGAATTGCGATGATTGCAAATCTAGTAATGGCAGATTACCCAGGCTATTTTGAAAAATTAAACTTAACCTTCACATCCACTTCTAAACTAGTCTTCATATTGGAAGAAACTGAAATTGATATAGTGATATAATGCAGGTGATAATTTTTAATAATGTTAAATGATATATAAACACAAGACTCAGAGAGTTGCTGTTCTAGTTGATGTTCAGAATCTGTATTACTCCGCTAAGAATCTATACGATGCAAGAATTAACTTCAGAGAACTTCTAAAAACTGCAATTGCAGGAAGACAAATTGTTAGAGCTAATGCATATGTAATTCGAACAGATATATTTAAACAAGAGCAAGACTTTTTTGATGCACTAAACAAATCTGGTTTTGATATTAAAGAAAAAGATCTTCAAGTATTTGCAGGGGGACAAAAGAAAGGGGATTGGGATGTAGGTATAGCTATGGACATGATAAGACAAGCTCAAAAATCTGATGCGATTGTCCTTATGAGTGGAGATGGAGATTACATTCCAGTTGTCAACTATGTTCAACAAACATTTGGATGTACTGTTGAAGTAATTGCATTTGGAAGAAGTTGTTCAAAGAATCTTGTTGAAGAAGCAGATGAATTTTTAGATATAGAAAAGGATTATGAAAAATATCTTTTTAAGAAAAGATATCCAACTAAGATAGATCAAACTAAAATAGAACCAAATAAACCAGCAGTTCTTTAGTCTGCTGGTTTATTATACTTCTCACTGTTCCTTTGTTACTTTATTGTATCTACAAGAATAAAGTATTCACCTGTATGTTGACCTAGGAACTTTGTTCCTGTAACAGTTACTTCTCTGTCCTTTAGACCACTTATGTATTTGAATAACATAGTTGGTGTTTGACTTAAAGAGTCGTAAACCGTACTGCCTCTAAGTTCTATAAATCTATCTGTTCCAACAATGTATGCTTTCATTGTGTTTTGTCCTGAATTCTCTATTCTAAGTTTTCCAGTTACACTTTGAGGTACACCCTGTTGGTTTAGGTATGGATTCTTTACAGGATCATTTGAGACATCCTTTGCCATTTCAATACCTTGTTCATAGTCGAATACACTAGGTTCGTTATTTGCATCCTTTATATATTCGATGTTTGTGTATACTGTCTCAGAGTTAAATAGTCCTCCATCTGTTGATATTTCAGTTTGTTTAATTGGCAAATAAGTAGTTTTGTCAAAATAGATACTTACTTTGTAAGTGTACTCAGATTTATCTGCTCTTTTGATCTGAGGTTCTGAAACAGTGTAGTTAAAACTTACAACTAACTGACCATTTTCTTCCTTTAAATCATCAAGCTTATAGTTTTCTGAAATAAAACTATATGTATCGACTAATTGTTGAATTCTATCTTTTGCAGAGTTATTGAGATAATCTGCATTAACTTTCTTGTTTACTGTCATATCAGTTTTATCAAAAGCAATTATCATATCTTTATTCCCATGTGTAAAACTTAACATTTCAGGGTATTTGCCAGTTGTATCTGTACTCTTCAATGAAATACTATTTGAAAATCTTTTACCAACTAAGTCACTAGCATAATTTACTTCTTCTATGTTGTATCCCGTATGATCAAGATAGGTTAACGTATACTTTATGAAAGATGCATTTGCACCCTTTGATTCAGAAAGTAATACATTTATGGCCTTACCTAATACCTCCTTTGCATTAACTGAGATGTTAATGACAGGATTGTTAGGAGTAACCTTATTGATTTGAGGTATTAATACATAACTTCCAACTATGAGTGCAATTATTAAGAAGGTTGCAAAAGCAAACTTAGGAAATATTCCCCAGTTAGCTTTTTTAACTGATTGAGTTTTAACGGTTCTTGTTTCTAGAGTATTGGCTTCAATATTATTCCATACTCTTTTTTGAGCATTTTCTACGTTTTCCATGTTTAGTGGTTTCCTGTTTAAATTGTTAAGTATTGTATTTATTTTGCTATCTTCCATGTCATTAATCTTAATATGTAATTAATTGTGCTTTTAGGTACTCAATACCTCTTTTTTGTATTGTATGTACCTGATCTTCACTGATTCCCAGAGACGATGCTGTTTCTCTTCTAGATAACCCATCTAGGAATCTAAGTTTAATAACCTGTCTAGTTGTCTCATTTAATGATTCTATTGCTACTTTCACCTTTTCTATTTGAGGTAGAATCTTTTCCTCAAAATCTTCTTCAAATTCCCATCCACTTGAAGCTATTGACTCTAATGTTTCTTCATCCAGATTGGTTGTCTGCTTATTGTTCTCATACCATCTCATAAGGATATTTCTTGCATATCCATAGACTATATTTACAGAGTCTACGCTTAACCCCTTTTTGTAGTATTTAGAGAAAATCTCTATATAGCATTGTTGTATTAGGTCCTCTATATCTGCTTCCTTTACACCCTTGTAATAGAAGAATCTATAGAGCTTTTTAAAGCTTATCTCGTATAATCTGTTAAATTCCATAGTATAAATATTTAATAACTCTAAAAATATACCATTATGGGGGGAACAGTATTAGCCCTTTTTTGAATAAGTTGACATAGATCTTACGAAAATGGTGAGATGTAAAAAGGTTAAATT
>JBAXRR010000006.1:0-43007 GCA_037131125.1 bacterium | reverse complement strand
ATTATTCTAGTAATAGATGACTTTGACCAATTTATAAATGTTCGATCAGATTTTGTTTCTGAAATAATAGGACTATTTGTTAAGGCATATGAAGAATATGATCTTAAAGTAATTGCTACTTCAAATAGAGAAGGGTACACAAGATATATCTCTCAACAGAAAAGTTTATCGTCTATCTTTTCATTAGTAGAATTATCTGAACCAAGTGAAGAAGTATCTATTCAGGTACTTCTAGATAAAGTTTCATTTCTTGAAAAGAAGTATTCACTTCGAATTTCATTTGAAGCACTTGTGTCTTCAGTTAAGTTCGGAAACAAGATTCTCTATGATAGAACAATGCCTGAAAAGGGAATATACATTCTAGAGAAAGCTTGTATTAAAGCTAATAGAGAGAGTCAAAAAGAACTTAGTGCAAGTTTTGTAGAAAGAGTTATTAGTGAACAAATAGGAGTAAAGGTAGGTAAATTGACGAAGGAAGAATCTAAAGAATTAGATAACCTTGAGAGTGTTATTTCATCTCGAATCTTAGGTCAAAAAGAAGCTGTGATGAGTGTAGTGAATGCAATTAAAAGGTCCAGAGCTGAAGTGTCATCTGAAAAGAAACCATTAGCATCTTTCTTGTTCTATGGCCCTACTGGTGTTGGAAAAACAGAACTTGCTAAAGTTATTGCAGATGTATTTTTCTCAGATGCTAAAAGATTAATTAAAATAGATTTGGGAGAGTATCAGGAAGAAGATAATCTAGTAAGACTTATTGGTAAGGGAGATACTTCTAATTTTCTTGGAGGTGAACTTACAGAGTTTGTAAGAAAAAATCCATTTTCTGTAGTTATTCTTGATGAGATTGAGAAAGCTAAACCACAAGTTCTAGACGTGTTCTTGCAATTACTTGATGAGGGATATTTAACAGATGGAGCTGGAAGGAAAGTTGTATTTACAAATACAATAGTTGTTGCAACAAGTAACGTAGGGTCTAAAATTATTGCAGATTCTATTTCTAAAGGAGAGTCGTACAAACAGACCTCCATTAAAGTTGAAGCTGAATTATCTAATGTATTTAAAGTAGAGTTCTTAAATAGATTTGATAAGTTAGTAATGTTTAAACCTCTTCATAGAATAGACATTGAAGAAATTGCCAATATGATGTTAAAGGAACAAGTAGAGAATCTAAAGGAAAAGGGAATAGATCTTGAGTATTCTAAAGAATTTCTATCGGAAATATCAAATATTGGTTATGATCCAGTATATGGTGCTAGATCTATGAGAAGAGCTATACAAGATAATGTTGAGGCAAAGATTGCAGAACAAATCGTAAGTGGCAAACTTAAAACTGGAGGAACTATTAAATTTAATAGCTTAAAAGATATAGCTATTTCATAAATATCCTGCTATTTCTCAATCCCATGCATGAGTGATTTCACTATTATATCCATGTTCATTGTCGCAACTCCTGTAACTTTATCTCCACCACCATAGTATATGTAGATTTCATTTCCTCTAACAGTAGCTCCACAAGGGAAAACAACATTATTAACTATTCCATTCTTTTCGTATTCTTCTTCGGGCTCAAATATTGGATCAGTGGATCTAGATAAGACTATTGTAGGATCATGAAGATCTAATAATACAGCTCCAACTCTATACGTCTTATGATTCTTCGACACTCCATGATAAAGCAGTAGCCATCCTTTTTCTGTTTTAATTGGAGGAGCGGTAATTCCAACTTTAGCACTATCCCAACCACCAATTCTTGGTCCAAGTATTCGGATACTTCTATCTATTCTTTGACCTTCAAAATCTAGAGACTTAACATAGTCACCACAAATGTCATTACCTATTCTATGAAGGATCATGTATTTACCTCCAAATGAAACTGGCAGAATACAAGTGTCTTTGTCATCTACTCCCTTTGGTGTAATAAGGATTGGTTTTTTCCAATTAAATTTCCTTGCAAGAAAATCTTTTTCAGATATGGAAGTTACTGCAACCCTTGGAGGTCCGAGAGTGTCAAATGCAGTGTAATACATATAGAGTGTATCTTTAATTTTAATAATTCTAGGATCTTCACATCCTGAGTTTCCTCCTGCAATCTTCTTCATTTCAAAATCTTCTCTTGGAACATATATTGGGTCGGGTAATCTCTCAGATATTGTAAGTCCATCTTTACTCGTTGCATATCCAATTACTGAAGTATTATCTTCAGACATTGCTCTGTATAAAATATGTGTTGTTCCTTTTATGTTAATAGCAGCAGGATTAAATGTTGCTTTAGACTCCCATGAGTGATTCATATTAGGAGTAATTATTGGATTTCCATTAAATCTTTTAAAATAATAATCTTCCCTTGTTTCAGGAGATATTGAGTTGATTAAATCATGGACTCTAAGCTTTGCAATACATACACTAGTATCTGCTGCTCCGTAATATATTGAAAGCTCATCTTCATCTATTAATGCTCCTGATGGAAAGACTATATTAGGAATATATCCAGCAAGTTCATATGGTTCCTCTGGAAATAGTATTGCACCTTTAGTTCTTCCAATTATTTTAAAGGGATCTTCAAGTCCAAGTAGTACAGCTTCAATTCCAAATACTTTGTCAAAATTCTGTGGAGTCGGATGATAGTTTTGAATATGTGAATAAATGAATAGCCACCCTTTGGATGTTTTAACAGGTACTGCACCAACTTCAATATGATCAAAAATATTTCTTTTTAGATTTATTACATGTTTATCTAATTCTGCATACCATCTCTTCCAGAATCTTAGACTCCAAAATTCATCAATTGAGTCTGCTTGAACAATACAAATTTTTACTGGAGGTCTATCCGTATGAACAGTTACAAGAGCTGTGACTTTTCCCCCAATTCTTTCTGGAAAGAGTACCATCGCTTTAGCATTAAATGGAGTAACTAAATATCTTTTAGTTACTTTTTCAAAATCTTTAGAAAGGGCAACTGCGACTTTAATTCCATCTGCGTTAAATGGATATTGTGAAAGTGCTGTGTAGAATGTGTAGTATGTTCCTTCAAAAAATGTGACTCTAGGATCTTCACATCCATATTTTTCCCAATCTTCTTTTGGTGTAATAAATGGTGTTCTTTCTTCAAAGTGAACTCCATCTTTGCTTTTTGCGTATCCGATTATAGAGACTTGGTCAGGTTTACGAAGTGGATCAGATGAAGAGATAGCTCTGTATAGTCCGTGAGTAGTTTTTCCTGTTTTGACAACTGACATATTAAATGTTGCAAAAGCTTCCCAGTAATTTCTAGAATTTGGTGCAAGAATTGGATTATGGTGATCTCTTTTAACAACAAACATAATTAATTAAATTTTTAATTTAGTTTTCTTCTTTCTTTTAGTAAGTTTTACCTTATCTCCTGCCATAAGTTTTTGTAAAAATTCTTCAAGCTTTGCAGTTGCTACACAAGATACCATATCTGCACCTCCGTAGTATATGAAGAGATCTTCACCCTTAACAATGGCACCACAGGAATATATTACTCCAGATTTATATCCATCATTTTCATACTTTTCATCTGGTTCTAGTACTGGTTGAACAGATCTGAATAATACTTTTGCAGGATTCTTTAAATCTAATAACATAGCACCAATTTTATATCTGTTTGGATCATTTTTATCCATAGCATGGTAAAGGAGTAACCATCCATAAGGTGTTTTAATAGGAGATGGCCCAACACCTCTCATCTTATTGTCCCATTTATTTTTTCTTCCTCCGGATGGTGGTGTACTTTCAATAAAATATGATCCATCTAATTGATCAAGATTTTCAAGATATTCTATTTGTATTTCTGGAGAGATACTATGGATAATTGCATACATTCCACCAATCTTTTGTGGGAACATTACCCAGTTCTTGTTTATTTCACCAGGCTTGGAAATATATACAGGTTTTGACCATGTCCATTTCTGGTTAATAAAGTCTTTAACTGAGATATGTGTAAGTGCAATTCTAATAGATCCCCAACCATCGAAGGCGGTGTATATCATGTAGACCTTTCCATCTATCTCAGTAATTCTAGGATCTTCACAACCACCCATTCCTCCACCTCCTGAAACATACTCTACTTTGTCTAGATCGTAATCTGGTAGTTCATGTCCTTGAGAAAAATAGCAAAGCTGTTTGAGATTTTCATAGAAATTAAATCCATCATTACTTCTTGCATATCCAAGTCTTGAAACATCATCACTCCCAACCGCTCTATATATCACATGTACCATGTTATTTTTGTATATTGCCGTAGGATTAAATGTCGCTTTTGTTTCCCATGTTGTATTTTGTGAAGGTTCAATAATTGGATTTCTTACATGTCTTTCTAAATAAATTTCTTTTTCAACTTCTGAAAATGGGTTTCTAATAGACTTTGTGACTTTAGCTTTACTTGGAGATTTTTTTCGCGTAGTTTTAGTTATTGTCTTCTTGTGAACAATCTTTTTCGTTTTCAGGGCAGTTTTTTTAAGTTTTTTTGATACGACCATATTTATCTTCTAGTCTCACAATATCTTCTTGATCAAATTTTCCTCCTGCAACTTCTAAAAAAGTACAGTTAGAATCAGGTGCACTAATTTGGTGCTTTTCGTTAATCGGAATATAAAATTCATCACCTACTTTTGCATTAAAAGTTTTATCTCCAATCTTTACATAAGCACTTCCTTCTAGTATCTTCCAAAATTCAGATCTCAAATTATGATACTGTAGACTTAAGCTCTCACCCTTATTAATAGAGATAATTTTAACTTTACAAATATTTTCTAAACTGTTTATCCAAAGCTCTTCTCCCCAAGGTCTACTTGCTTTTGATGTAGATATATTATCCATAATTTATTATATCCTTATGCTTTTTAAAAAGAAAACTCTCCCAAATTACTCCCCAAAATATATTCCATTAGCTTTTGCTAATTCCACAACTTGAGATTTAGGATCTACTAGCTTTAATGTTTTAACAGCTTCTGAAATTGGGTAACTAGTTAATTCACCATTTTTTAATGCCACCATTTGTCCAAATTTTCCTTCTTTGTAAAGCTTAGCACCATAAGAACCAAACTGCATTGCTAAGAAACTGTCGTAACTAGATGCTGAACCTGATCTTTGAAGATAAGATAACGCAAGATTTCTAACTTCAATGTCGCTTTTGCTACTGATATACTTAGTTAGTTCTTCTGCAATACCTCCAAGTCTCCCTTGTCCTGAATTGTTTCCAACTGAAGCTTCAACCTGATGGTAATCCATTGGAGAGCATCCTTCTGCAATTGCAATTAATCCATATTTCTTACCATTAGATTTTCTAAGTTCAAGTTGTTTAAGTACATTTTCAAAACTAAATTGAATTTCAGGAATTAATATGATATCTGCTTGAGAAGCAATTCCACTGTATAGGGTTATCCAACCTGCTTCACGTCCCATAAGTTCGACAACTATTACTCTGTCATGAGTAAATGCAGTGGAATGTAAGTTAGTTATTGCTTGTTTACCAACCTCAACAGCACTAAAGAATCCAAACGTAAAATCAGTTCCACTTAAATCATTGTCTATACTCTTAGGTATGGCAACAAATCTAAAACCATATTCTGTAAGTGTATTTGCAATAGTAAGTGTTCCATCTCCTCCAATAACGATTAAACCATCTAAACCAAGATTATCGTAATTTTTCTTAGCTTCACTAATCACTTCCATGTCGACTTTAGCAACTCCTTCCTTTGTTTTTCCTGGAAATCTCCCATGGTTAACACTCTTTAGATATATGCCACTTTGCCATCTTCGCTCTCCTGTGAAGTTTCTATCTAATGGTATGTACTCGTTATCTAGTAATCCTTCAAAACCTTTGATGAAGCCAATAAGGTCATATTCATTATCTAAACCTCTTACGAGTGAATCTATAACCCTATTGAGTCCAGGACAATCCCCACCACTACTGATTATTCCAACTTTTTTCTTAGAATTTGTAGGCATATATATAGAAGTTAAGTGAATATTATATTAAATACCATTTAATTAAATATCACAAGTGAATTAAATAATGTGAATTTAATAAAGCATGAAGGTATTGAAAAGAATATTATTGGGAGTATAATCCACCTAATTTTAAATTTTATACTTAAATTCAATGGAAGCACGAATGGGAATAGATGGAATACGGCAGGCAACAAAAGCATATAACGAAAGTTTGAAGATGTATTATGAAGATCGGCTAAAAGATCCTGCAAATGGAAATCTGAGCAAGCCTAATATTGAAACTATGATGAAAAGAGATATGGCAATAGGTAAACTTGCATTAAGGCTTCTTGGAAAAAATTTTCCCAATAATGTTAATGGATATAATACTCTTGCTAGTTCAGGAGAATTGTCAACAATATATACTGATACAGATTTGGCAAAAGATGAGATTCATGTTATTGCTGATTCTTTGAATTATGTATATAAACAAGCAGTTTTTGGTACTAGATTTAATTTTGCTATTGAAGGAATTAAATTTGCTCCATATGCAATAAGTTTGGCAATGGAAGATACTAAAAGGTTAGTAGTAGCTACTCCATATGTAGAAATACCGGATCTTTCTGCAGTTTGGAATTCGCATGTAATTGATCCTTATGAATATAGAGTGTCAATAGATACAAACCTATCTATTAAAACTATATTTATGCATGCTCTTGCAAAGGCAATCTTAGTTGGAGAAGTAAAGCTTTACGAAGCTCAAGAAGGCTATAGACCAAGAATTAGAGGGTATGAAATTGATTATAATAAATTGGGAAAGAAAGCATTATCTGTTGCTGAAAAAAGTTTTCATACAACATTCACTCGCCGTGATTATACATACCTTGAGGGCTTTATACATGGAATACCTCCCCTTGTAGCTGAAAGTATGAGATCTGCAGGAAAAGTGAGTGAAATTCATACTCGTTGTGTCATAGCAGTTTAATTACTAAAATAAATGTTTATATCGATTCAATTTATTTAGGTATAATCCTAAGCTAATTATTATTGGATATGTTTTAATGCCATATATTCCTATAGAATCATCAGTGCTACAAACAAAATTACTTGCAGATAATTTAAGAATAATCAGTGATCCAGAAGTGGATGGGCGTAGGAGAACAGCATTAGTTTATTTAGCAATCAACTTGTTAAATTATCCTAATAATCCACGAAGTTATCCACATTGGTTTAATAAACAAGGTGGTTTAGATCAATTCAAAGATGCTGAGTTGGATCCATATAACCACAAGGAGACTGCGAGAGGATTAAATTCTATTCTTACTCAAAGTATTCGTGGAGGGGGAGGACTTGAAGAAATATCAGGTGTAGTGTTTGCCCCTATTACTATTGCTTTTGTGAATGCTACCTATCCGTCTAATCCTAGAAATCGTTCTGTTGTGCTTGTTGACCATACTAGAGAGTTAAAAACAAATTCAAAGTTGGGAGACTATTTTAGAGAAAAAGCAAAGTATCCTGGAAGTATTGTAAATGCTGTAAGAGCTATGGTTGTTATGGCTATTTCGCATTCAATACAAAATAGATATGAGAATAAACAATTACCTAAGGATATTAATCCTAAAAATGGAAGAGTAAGGTATCTATTAGATTTAGATGAAGAATTAAAATTTTCTCTCCCAAACCTTAAGCATGTATTTGGTATTGATAAATTTCCTGAAAAATATTGGACGGAACTAATAAAACCTTTACTAAAGGAGAAACAGAGATCAAATAATAGAGTAGCAGATGTAGTAAGACATTCAAGAGATCATAGAATTTCTTTTAAAGGTGAAAAAGTTGATGGTAGGAATGTATATTATCTTGAACCGTTAGTAGAATAGTATCTGGTTGCATCTAATTTAAGGTGTTTTTGAAACAATGTGTTGGTAGGATATAATCAACTCCTATATATTAATCTCAAGTTATGTTATACGTAGCACCTGAATCGTGTGGTGAAAAAATAGATAGTATTCGAATTTCAATTCAAAATGAACAGCGACGACTAAGTAATTCAGAATTGGATATTGATAGAACGCAAATTTTAAGACAAATGGCATTTTTATCTCTTGCCTCACTCTTACTTGAAGGAAGGATGAATGATTACAGAAAATATATAGAGTTGAAGTCTAAAGGAACTATTTCAAAACTTTTTGAAAATACAAGTGTAAATATTGATAATCCTACGCATGTATCTGAAGGTTTGAACCAAACAATGCGTGCAGTAGTATTGGGAACAGAATTTAATCAAGGAACATTCAATGTAAATTTTACTCCAGTTGCGATTCCATATATTGACCCAATAGATCCAGATAGAAACATGCTAATACTTGCTTCGAATTTAGCCTCTTTTCCATTACTTGGAGAGTTTGGAAATATGTATCGGAATGAGAGAGTAAAGAATATGGATTTGTTTAAGGCAAATTTGCTAGCGCTGTTCTTTGTATGTATTGCCGATGAATTTGAAAATGGTGACATAGAAAAAAGAAATAAATCTGGGGGTAGGTATCCAGTTAAGCATGGATATTATCTAGATCAAGCGAAGTTTTGGACGCGCATTTCTTTGTATGTATCGCATACACTTAATATCCCACAGATATCTAAATTAGATGAAAGAGATGTTGATATTATTCATAAGTCTTTAATTCCTGCAGCGAGAATGTTAGGAAATTCTACAAGAAAACCATATTCTGTTGAAGAATGGTCCGAACCCAAAATTATATTCACTAGAGATTAAGATATGTGGAAAGAATGTAATAATTATTTTTTGCAATTTCACTTCTTTGTTAAAGTTAAAGTATCTGACTATGAGTTAATGCTAAAAAGATCCTCTAAAGATACATGTTTGTTTGTCATCTTTCCTCAAGTGAATACCAGTATGTAATATTCTTATATGGTTAAAATACTCAGTGTGGAATATAGGGTGATATCATTGAGTATATTGATCTTCTCACTTCCTCAGATATTCCCTTTCTAATGCGTAAAAATATTCTTGACAACAAATAAGAATGTAGTACTATCAGATTAAATTTGTTCCATTTATTTCTTACCCTCTATTCTATGGTAACTAAAACAGTTAGAATTCTTTTCGTATCCGTCACCATTTTTAATACTATTCTGTTTTCTATTTCTCCTCTCTCGTTAATTAGCATTGTAAAAGCTCAAGAGGTTACACAAAGTGATGCATCTAGTTCAGATTCATCGAATTCATCTAGCTTAACTTCTAGTAGTGCATCAAGTGAGACATCAAGTTCAGTATCAAGTAGTACAAGTAGTTCTTCTGAACCTTCTGTAGTTCCAGAAAAACCAAAAGTACAAGTGTCTCAAACAGAAACCACTCCCAGCATTATTGATTCCATAGCTAACACATTGTATTCAATTGCTCCGTTTCTATTCACAGATAAACCAGATTACTCTCCAACAGATAAGGCGGTAATTTCAGGAAATGGATTAGCAAAGAATACAGAATATACAATTGTAATTTCTTCAACTGATGAACCTGCTGTTACTCATACAGATAAATTTACGACAAATAGCGATGGAAGTTTTAAGTATGAATATCAATTAGATGGAAATTACAGACCTAACTATTTAGTTGAAATAAAAGATAAGGATGGAAAAATAGTTTCTACTATTACATTCACAGATAGTAGAACAATTAATAGCGTAACTTATGCTCCTGCTTTTGGAACTAGTATTACCGTTAACCCAGGTGCAAATATTACAGCTCAAGTAAATTCTCAACTTACATCTAATAGTGTTTGGCACTCAACAGGATGGCAAATTGCTTCATCCTCTTCAAGTTTTACTTGTATAGATACATTTAATCATGGAGCAAATGGCCCTGTAAGTGAGCAAATAACTATCACAGCACCAAATACACCTGGAACATACAATGCTTACTTTAGAATATATAGCGATAACTCTTGCAACAGTGGTGCAAGTAGTACATTTACTTTGCCTCTTTCAGTAACTGTAATTAATCCAAATCCAGATTTAACAGTAACAAAGACAAATAATACAAATGGATCTGCTTTAGTTGGTGATTCATTCAATTGGATACTAACTATTACAAACACAGGAGTTAATGTAGCAGGATTTGGTGGGGGAGATGTAGTTCTATCAGATCAGCTTCCTTCAAGTGGAGCAACATATGGAACTCCAATTGTAGTTAAGGGCTCAGGTGTTACTGGTACCATTGCATGTAATATTCAAAGCAATAATCTAAGTTGTACATCAGGATCAAATAACAATCACTTGAATATCCATAGTGGTGAAACTGTCACAATTACTATTCCAGTTACTCCAACAGCAGTTGGGTCTTTAGTAAATCCAAGAACAGCTCATGGATGTAAGGTTGATCCTTCTTTTGAGGATCACCCAAATGGAAATATTAATGAAACTAATGAGAATAATAATGAATGTTCAAATACCGTTACAGTTTCAGCAAAACCAACTTTGACTATCAACAAATCATGTTTACCTTCAAATGATACAGGTAAATTTAATATATATGTTGATGGAGGTTTAGTTAAGTCAGATGCAGTTTGTGGTGATGTAATTGGTCCTGTTACATTATCGATAGGTGAACATATAATTTCAGAATCTGATGGAACAGACACAAATATCAATGACTATATCTCTCCAAGCTCTCCATCAATTTCAGGAACAAGTTGTACAAATTCAAGTGGAGTTTTAAAAGCAAATCTTTCTGCAGGAAGCAATGTCGTATGTAATGTAGTGAATACAAAAAATGCTAAGATTACTGTTACGAAACATACAATCCCAGCTACTTCAGCAGAAATATTTAATATTAATTCAAACTATGAGAAAGGGGTAACACTAATAGATGGACAAGCTGATGATACGGGATTCTCTCTAGAACCAAATAAGGAATATAGCTTCAGTGAAGTTGCAAAAGATGGTTGGACACAAACAAGTTCATCTTGTAATAATGGTAATTCACTTGATCACATGACTCCAAGTGAGGGTGAAGAGATAGATTGTCAAATTACAAATGTTAAGAATCCAGTGTTAACAATATCTAATACTGCAACAAATAAAGTAGGTGATGAACATACATTTAAAGTGACATTTGGACAGACTGTAAGTGAAGGTTTCACCCCAGTACCTAATGGGACACAAGTAAGTGTTAATGTAACTCCAGATGGGACCTCAGTAGTATCAGATACCTGTTCTGATGAAGGAACCGTTGATGGAAGTTGTACATATACAATCAATTCAGATAAAGCAGGAGTATATACAGCAACTGCGAGTGCTGAAGTTAAATTTGATTCCCATAAGTTTGAAGTTTCTACATCTGAAAGTGCAGTTAAAACATATGTAGATGGAAAAATTGTATTAACTCCTGACAATGCTATTAATGATATTAATGATTCCCACACAATAACAGCAACTGTTTCGAAGAATCTAGGAACAGGTGATGAGTTTGTTGAAGGTGTCCTAGTAACATTTAGTTTGAAAGATAATGAGAACGATGCAAGCTTTGTAGACGGAACAAATACATGTACTACAAACGCAAGTGGAGAGTGTAGTGTAAGTATTAATTCTTCTAATCCAGGAAATGTAAAGATTCATGCTGATGTATCAATTAAAATAAACGAAGATATTACACTTGAGAGATCAAGTAATGATGTAAGTAAAGAATATCAAGCAGGAACAATAACTATCGTTAAGAAAACAATTCCTTCAGAAAGTAACGAGGAGTTTACCTTCCATACCTCATATTCCGATGATATTCTCTTAAAGGATGGTGGATCATACCCATCTGGATTCTTAGCTCCAAAAAGCTATTCTATCTCAGAAGTTGCCAAGGAAGGATGGGTTCTCGATTCAATAGTTTGCAATAAGGATGGTCAAGGTGGAGAAGATAATTTGTCAAGATTGACAAGTGTTAAGGAAATTGAGAACGGGACATCTGTAGAACTTGGTTCAGGAGACAATATAACTTGTACTTTCACTAATATTAGAATTCCTTTCATTGCAATATCTTCATCAGGTGAAAATGTTGTAGGTACACCACATACATTTACGATTCAATTTGGACAACAAGGTAGTTTTCACCCAGTTCCAGATTATACAATTGTAGATGTCACTATTCTTCCAGCAGGATACGAATTACTTGAAGATACTTGTGCAAATCCTGGAACAATAGGTGGATACTGTACGGTCAAGATAAATTCAACAGTAGCTACAACATATACTGCAACTGCAAAAGGAAATCTATCTATTGGTTCCCAAGATTTTGTAGTGTTAACGGATGGAAGCACACCAAATTCAGACGCAGCTAAAGAGAAATATGTAGATGGAAGTGTTGAACTATCTCCACTTACAGAAGGGAAAGGGGTAAACAATGCAGAAGCAGTTATTGCAACTGTTAAGTCAGATTCTGGATCTGGAATGGTACTTGCTAGTGGTGCTTTAGTAACATTTAGTCTAAGTAATAACTCAATCGGTGCTTACTTTGTAGGAGGAGTTAATACTTGTACTACAGATGCAACAGGTACATGCAGTGTACAAGTAAATTCAGCATATGCTGGAATTGTAAATGTTACAGCAACTTCATCTATTACAGTAGATACTACTGTCTTTGGCAGAACGAGTAATACTGTTAGTCGAAAATTTGATGCAGCACTAGTACTTGGTGCTCAAGATAGTGTACTCGCTATTACTGGAGATGACATGAATGTAAGTCTCGGATTAATTTCAATAGCAATCTCAGTAGCACTAGCATTCACTGTTTCTTCAAAGCTTAAAAAGAAAAAATTAGAAAATATTTAGTAGCGATTAGTGAGAAATATAAGTCTCCCAGAGAATAGAAATATTTTCTGGGAGATTTTGTGTTCATAGACAGATCATAATAAATTGGGTAGGATATATTAATGCTACTAATCTATATTATTTATTATTGTTAATTCAATGTTGAAAATAGGAGATCAAATACCAGAAATAGAATTCGAGGCTTTTCAAAATGAGAAGATAGATAAGAAGAAGCTTTCAGACTATCAGGGAAAATGGCTTGTATTACTCTTTTATCCAGCTGACTTTACTTTCGTATGTCCAACTGAGTTAAAAGATGCAGCTAGTTTCTATAGTGACTTCCAGAAGATGGGTGCTGAAATTGCAAGTGTAAGTACAGATACTGTTTATGCACATAAAGCTTGGCATGATTCTTCACCTGCAGTAAAACAAATTACATATCCTATGATTGCGGATCCTGCTGCTAAGATGTGTAAGGCTTTTGGAACATATATTGAAGATGAGGGATTATCTTTAAGATCCACTTTCATTATTAATCCAGAAGGTAAACTCGTTGCATTCGAAATGCATGACAATAGTATTGGAAGAAATACAGCTGAGATATTAAGAAAATTAGAAGCATCTATCTATGTTCAAGAACATAATGGAGAGGTGTGTCCAGCTAACTGGAAACCAGGGGATAAAACACTAAAACCAGGACTCGATATTGTTGGAAAGATCTAGTAACTATTTTGCTAAATATACTCTTTCTCCATAATACATTTCTTCTTTGTAACATGAAGAGGTCTTAATCTTATCAGGGTAAGTTAGAGTTGTAATAGCAGGACGAATTCCGTTCATTGCTAACATTCTTACAAACCCACCTACACATTGGTCAGGTCTTATTATTTGAAATGTATGCTTTTCTTTTCTATCTCCCCTTATTGATTCGTAATATCTCCCAAGTGGGTACCCATTCATAACAACATTATTTTTTTGCCCTGAATAGTTATCAGAATCTGCACTTGCATAAAACTCAAAGTAATTTCCTTCAGTAGGCTCAAAATTCATTCCAGCTACAAGTCCCATTTTAAGTCCCACACTTTTTAATAACGTTAATCTTTTCTCGACAATTTCAGTATTGCTTAATGATCTTTCTTCTATGCTTCTTATCATAAGTGGCCCATTTCTTTCTGTATATATGACTGAATAATCTTGAGGTTCAATATCTTCCGATAAATCCTTCATGTTAATAATTAAATCTCTATATTCCATATGTATTGTTGCAAAGTCTTCAGATGAAAATCCTACTGTATCACCAATTTCCTGAAGAATTATGAGAGGAATATTTGCATGGATTAGCTTTGGAAGCGTTACAGATAACTCTTTATAGAATCTTTTTTGAGCTACTTTTCTTGCTTGATATGATTCTGGTGAATAGAGTTCTTCAGCACCACTTATATCTTCTTGAAAGACTAGGTAGTATGGATGTACAAGAAAAAATGCTTTTCCATTAGATTTAGCTAGTTTTTCAGAAAGTTCCTGTAGACATTCTGGTGAAAATGCATCTCTAAGCTCAGGATATGTAGGAATGTCCCCACTTTTTGATTCTCCTTCTTTATTCTCCATGCCTGTATTATACTTTCCTAGTATGGGAAAAATCTAGTTATATGATTTTCTAGTCATTTTATTTAAATGAGAATAGAATATTTTTAATAAATACTTCTTCTCTTGTATGCTTAAGAAAATACTAAAAATAGTCCTAATTGTATTAGGAAGTGTTTTAGCAATTGGAGCTCTCTACTTATTTACCCTTTTCCTTCCTGAACCTTTCTATAGATACAGTAAGTCATATGAAAATATAACGGTATATTCGGATGAAAAATTCGATGAAGGTGCTATGACAAATATACTTAAGGATGTAAGTTCTCTTATTCAAAAATCCTATGTTTACGATGGAGATGATGAGTTTAAATTGTATATAACTAATAGTGATCTTATGTGGAGATATTTCACTAACATTAATAGTAATGTTGGTGGATTAAATTATGTAGCATTTAATGGAAGTATATTTTTAAGGAAAGCAGATGTAACAAATAATAGACTCTATGGTCCATCTGGAAAACAAGTTGGTGGAGATAGAACTCTCACATACTTTATGGCACATGAGATTACGCATTCACTAGAGTATGATCAACTTGGAATAGGAAGATATCCTATTCAAACAAATTGGCTACTAGAGGGATACTCTGAATATATTGCCCATGGATCTGAAAGCTATAAAAAAACATTAGATACCTATTTAAATACTCCAGAACCTTCATATGCTAAAGTATACACAAAAGACAGAGTACTAATCTCATACTTAATAGATGTTGAAGAAGTAAAGATGTCAGATCTTTGGAAGAAAGTAGGTGAATATAATTCTATACTAGTGAACGCAATTCCGGATGATCACCCCAATATTAATGATAACTTATCTACTTCTTGGTAATATTGGTAACTTTCACCTCGTCTTCATCGTAATAATATATACTTTAGAATAATTTTATTAATTTGAATTATGAAAGATAAAAAATTAATCTTCTCATTAGTAATAGGTGGCTTTATATTTGTAGTAGTTGTAGGAATTGGTATAACGGGTGCATTCTTAACATTGTTTAGTGCTCCAGATAATTCAAATACAACTGTTGCAAGTAATATTGTAACTACTTCAAGTTCTACTTTGCCATCTTCTAGTTCGTCATCAATAAGTTCACTTTCATCTAGTACAATAAGTAGTTCATATTCTTCTCTATCTAGTGCTTCATCTAGTACAGCTACAGTTAAGCCAGTTACAAGTAAAAGTTCAGCAACAGCAACACTTGCACCTGTTGTTAGTAAGTATAAAAGTGGAACTTTTACTGCAAATGGCCCATATAGAATAGAAGGGCATACAGAAAATATTTCTGTTACTGTTTCTCTTTCAAGTGGGGTAATTAAGTCTGTGAGCGTATCTGGAAGTAGTACTAATAGAACTTCAAATAGCTATATTCAAGATTTTATTAATAGTGGTGAGGCACAAACGGTTGTTGGAAAAACAATTAATCAGGCATATGTTGATGGACAAATTAGTGGAGCATCAGCAACTGCAATGGGTTTTGATGCCGCAATGCAAACAATTACTACTCAAGCTACAAATTAAGAATGGTGAGTTTTGTTCATCTCCTCTTCATGAAGGATTAGGTATATATTAATCCTTAATTGTTAGTATATTTTTCATGAAAGATAAAAAGGTAGTTTTCTCCCTTTTGATTGGTGGCGTTATCATTGTATTAATAGTTGGTATAGGGATAACAGGCTCCTTTATGACTATATTTAAGGCACCACAGTCAAATACTACAAAACCTTCTTCTCCAACTAGTCCATATGAAAGTGTAATAGGAGCTAATACTACTTCTAGTGGAAGCGTGAGTAAAACATACAAAGATGGAACATATGTTGCAGTAGGTGACTACATGGCACCAAGTGGACCTGAAAGTGTTAATGTTTCCTTGACTGTTTCTGGGGGAAACGTATCTGCAGTGAATGTAAGTGGAAGCTCATCTAATAGAACTGCAAGTAGATATATACAAGCATTTGAAAGTGGTATTTCTTCTGTAATAGTAGGAAAACCATTAGATCAGGCATTAGTTCAAGGGCAAGTTAATGGTTCATCTTTAACTCCAAATGGTTTTAACTCTGCTTTACAAAATATTATTCAACAGGCTTCAAATTAATGGAGAAAGTAATAAAATTTGAAGGTATTGGAACTCATTGGTACATAAAAATATTTGATGAGATTTCAGATAAGGATTTTAATACTATCCAAAAGAATATATTGAGTCTTGTTAAAGAATTTCAGGATAATTATTCTCGATTTTCAGACACTAGTTTAGTTTCTATTTTAAATAGAGATAAAGAAATCCATGATATTTCTGATGAATTTCTTGAACTTATTAATCTAGGACTTAAGGCAAAAGAACTGACGAATGGACATTTTGATATCACAGTAGGATCAGTTCTTGAAGATATGGGTTATGATTCCAAATATTCGTTTCAAAGTAAAGAAATAATAAATGATGAATCTAAAAATATTGAGATTGAGGGTAGAACAATAAAACTAGGAAGTAATACAAGAATTGATCTAGGTGGAATAGGCAAAGGGTACTTAATAGATAAAGTAAAGAAACTACTTCAGAAAAGTCAGATAAAGTATTTTTTCATAAATGCAGGTGGAGATATATATGCAACAAGTAACTTTGGAGAACCAATAGAGTTTGCACTTGAAAATCCATTTAACTTGAATGAAATGATTGGAAAAATCTCTATTAAGGATAAAAGTATTGCGTCTTCTTCCAATTCCAGAAGAAGTTGGGTAGATAAGAAAACAAATAAAAAATATGGACACTTAATAGATATGGAGTCTATGTCTACAGTTAATTCTGTTGCTGGAGTGTATACTTATGGAGATTCTTCAGTAAATTGTGATGTCTCAAGTACATGTCTATTTATTTCTCCTAAAGGGCTTTATCCACAGATTTCAGAGTACTATGGAGTTGAATATCTCGTAGTGCTATCTAACAAGACTATAATAAAATCCGGACATTATCCAGGTGAGATATTTACAAGTTAACAAATTCTTCCTTATTTCTTTTTCTTTGGTTTTGAATTTGTTTTTCCACCTTTTAACATTTCTGTACCAATTGGGATTAGTGTTCTAAGAGCAAAGGCAGAGAATATTGTTGCTATCACGCCAAATTTAATAATATCAGCTGTTTCGCTAGGTAGTTGTATATCAGATTCCCTCTCATTGAGCTTAGCGTAAAGGTCTTTTTCTCTTATATCAACTTCTGCTGTTGGGGTACTTTCAATAGGCAAAGCTGTCTGAGTGTTTGAATTGTTATCAGTTATTTTAATTTCACAACTACTTGCATCATAAGCCCCATTACATTCCATTGTTATGGTATGTCCTGGAAATTTTTGAGGTATCCCATTCTCATATTCAAGAATCCATTCTTCTCCGTTAATATTTACAACTACTGGTGATCCATAGTCTCTTCTTGACGCAAATATTTTTCCTGTGCCATCTCCTCCCCAACAAGTTCCATTTCCGATGAAGCCTCCCTTTTTAATACTTGATGAGCATCCCTTTGTTAGCAATAGTGGAGCTGGAGCTTTTGCAAAAACATCAAGAGAACAACCCAATTGAATAGTTAATACTGCAATAATAACTCCTGCAATTCTCCTTGATGAAACTCCAAAGTATTCTGTTTTCGATCCATAATTCTCACTATTTTTTACCATAGTGTATTATACTCCCTTTATACCCCCACTGTCATTACTATGAGTCCTTTGTAGGTTTTGATTTATTATAGATCAGTTTCGTTATCAGAACAATATCTAAGTGGTATACTGAGACATGGAAAGAACAGTTAAAATTATTGTCATTACTTCGTTAGTTATAGTTGCAATAGCCTTTGTTGCTTACTTTGTTATTGCTCGTAATTTTTCATAATTATTTCACTTTCGGATGTCTTTTAATATCCTTCCTTCTCTCCCCAATTCCAACTGGATAAATTCCTGTAAAACAAGACGTAGATAGTTTGCTTTCTGGTAAACCTATTGCTTCTAATAGGCCTTTGTATGAAAGAAAGTGAAGGCTAGTAACATTAATATATTTAGTCATCTCCTTGATACTCATCATACTTGCAATAAGGTCATCTTGGTTTGGTGTATTTATTCCATAGAAATCTGGATAAAGTACAGCAGGTGAGCTTATTAATAGATGAACTTCCTTTGCACCTGCACTTAGTATTCTTTCAACAATTTTCTTAGATGTTGTTCCTCTTACAATTGAATCATCAATCAAGATAACTCTTTTTCCTTTAATAAGATTTGGAATAGGGTTTAGCTTCATTGCTACATCTCTTTCTCTAAGTTTTTGAGATGGCCTAATAAATGTTCTATGAATATATCTATTCTTAATTAATCCAAAGTCAAAGGGTATTTTACTTTGTTCAGAGTATCCAATTGCAGCAGGAATTGCAGAATCTGGAACTGGAATTACAATATCTCCATCTATATTATTCTCTTTTGCAAGTATTCTTCCAAGATTTTTCCTAACCTCATTAACACTTTTTCCAAGTAAGACACTATCTGGTCTAGAAAAGTATACAAATTCAAATATATCTAATTTTTGGTCTCCTTTTGCTATCTGGTAGGAATGTACTCCTTTACTGTCTATGACTACTAGCTCTCCAGGCATAACGTCTCTAATGTATGTTGCACCAAGAGCATCAAAAGCACATGTTTCTGAAGAAAAGACATATCCTCCATTGAGTTTTGCAAGTGAGAGAGGTCTAATACCTTTACTATCTCTTAGTGCTGCAATTTGGTTATTAGTCATGAGTAAAAGACTGAATACTCCTGTAAACAATGGAAAAGATTTTTTAACTGACTCTTCTAATGACAATCCTTCAGACATATAGTATTCAATAGCTGAATGCATCATTTCAGAGTCATTCATTAGAGTTGTATCAATTCCTTTTTTCTCTAGAAAACTTTTAATTTTTGTAACACTAGGAAGATTTCCATTATGTGCAAGAGCAACAAGATTTTTTGTCCCAGTAACAGGTTGAGCATGCATCTTACCTGCACCCCCAGATGTCCCATATCTATTGTGACCAATTGCAATATTTCCAGAAAGAAGTGAAAGTAATTCTTCGTTGTACACGTGGGCAACCAAACCTTCATCTTTAACAACTCTTATTGTAGTTCCCTCACTAGATGCAATTCCTGAACTTTCCTGTCCTCGATGTTGAAGAGTCCAAAGTCCAGTATGTACAAGCCTAGCGGATTCCATATTATCACCGAAAGCTCCGAATACACCACACTTCTCTGAAGGAAAAAAAGATACACTGAAGAATTTACTCTTATTTTTCATACGTTAAGTTACATTATATATGTATTCATTGCAAGGTTAGATTTTAGATTTCCGGTAAATGGCTTTTGAATGGTAAAATATATACATATTATAGCTAAACATATGACACAATTAACTGATGGTGATCCAACTGGGGAATCAATAAAAAAAGTAAGCCTTCATGAAGCACTTTATGCTAGATTAACTGCCCCTGAGCGTCTTTCTACAGCAATTATTCAAAGTAGGAATAATCTATATGCACATCTTGTTGATAGTATTCTTACATTTGGAGCTAGTGAAGATCCTGCAAAGTTAACAAAAGTACTAAATGATACAAAAGATAGGATTAATGAGATTGGTAAAGCAACAGGGTTTAATATAGACGAAGCTCGAAGGAGTATGTCTAGAGATGAATTTATAAAAAACCTTATTCCTCTATATAAAAGAGTCGTTCCATACGGTACAAATCTCTATTGTTTAAGAGCAAATAGGCCAACTGTACTAGAATACACAAGAATAGTTTTAGAGCTTGTTGCAGAAAGAAAAGGAACCTTTTATTTGCCAGAACTTTATAATGTTATTCAGATGAATTCTGCAGATAAATTCGGTAGTAACGTTATTTTAGGTACTCATGCAGATGCTTTTAGTGAAGAAGGGCAAGCAAAATTACTAAAGGATGTAAAATTTACAGATTCTTTAAAACCTGGGTTTTGGCAAGCATACTATCTTCCACTCTTACTTACTATTTGTCTCCCATATGGGGTATATAAGGGAAAAGAAGAATCAATAGTTGAAGCTACCAGAGAATTAAAAAGAAATATAACTAAAGATCGATACGCACAACTTCTAACTTTAGCAACAGACAAACAAGTTATTGCTGACTTACAACAACTCGGATTACTTGGAGTAGAAGATAAAAGGCAGTATGTAAATAACATTGCTTTGCTTTTTAAAGAAATGGTTGTTGGAAATGCAATAACTTTAGATAAAATCGTGAACTTTGACTTCACTAAGTTAAATGCTAAAACTTTAAATAAAGCTGGTGGTAGATCTAAGGAACAAGAAGAGTCATCTGAGGCAGATGAAAACAGTGAAAGTTCTGAGAAAGTAGACCAAAAAAGGGCAGGACAAATAGTTCTAGGTGAAGATAGCAGAACAGCTACTATGGATCCAGAATTTTTACCTTTTCTTTGTGATCTTTACGAGGAAGTTTTACTAGACCTTCCTGCTAGAATAAAGCTAGGAGATATAGTTACTTATGACGGACTAAAAGCTTATTGTACTGATGCTGTAAGACTTATTCGAAAAGGACGTGCAGATCCAGATTCAACAGACTCACTTAAAGATTTACTTCGAGAGCATTATGGAGTAATTAATAACCTATTTCAATACTATGAACTTAATCCAAAGCTACTCCTCATTTCTAATAAAAAATGGAGAGGTTATGAACAACTTCCAAATCTTTACCAGAAACATTTTCAGTTGAGAGAACAGGCACTAAAGTAGAAGTCTACTCTTCATGCACTACCTCTTTAACTGGTTTAAAGAATTTTGTAAATATTCCAGCTGAAAGTAATGTAAATATTCCTGCTACTCCTATTGGAGCTGCTATAGATGTCAAAGCAACAAAACCAGATATTACTGGAGGGAATGTTTGTGCTAGTGAATTAATAGATTGATTTGCTCCAAGTATTTCTCCTTGTGACTTTCTATCTGCACTATTGCTTACAATTGCTTGAAGGTTTGGACTGACAAGCCCATTAGAAAGTGCAAATATAGGGATAAGGAAGTATAGCCAACTTAATTGATTAGGGAATAGGAATAAGAATACAGATATTCCATTTACGAAGAGTCCTACTTTTAGAAGTTGTTCAGCTTTGAATTTCTTTGCTAAGAATCTAGCGAGAAACCCTTGAGAAATAACTACCCAAAGTCCAATATAACTAAATAGATCGGAGCTTTTCTGTTGAGATAGTATTCCTATTTCCATCTGATACATTCCATTTGTGAATCCTTCCACTGCAGCTTGTTTTGCAGTTGTATTAGGAATGTACTTAATCGCATCTGGTATTTTTGTTGTCCCATTTGCAATGTTATTATCTACAATACTTTTTGCCTCAGTTTGTATCTCATCTGAAAATTTATTCTGCACATACACTCCAAGGTACTGAGTAAAGAATGTGAATCCAAAAGTGAATAAGAATCCTGTAACAAATATCCATTTAATTGCAGGAATTTTGAAAGCATTAACAAAGTTTGTTACTGCAAGACTTGCCTTGAATGGTTTTGTAATCTTTTCCTTAATAGTTTCTGGGAATATTATGAATACTAAGATAATGTTTATTGTACAAAGAACTGTTGCTACCCATAGAGGTAGTGTACTTGAGCTTGCTATCCATGAAGGAAGTGCGTTAGCAAAGAAACTTACAACAGCTGGGTCTCCAAATCTTCCTCCTAGGTAAGGTCCAATAATAAATCCTAGTCCAAAAGCTGCTCCTACAAGTCCAAAATTCTTTGCTTTGCTTTCTGGTGTGGATATATCTGCAATTGCAGATTGTGCAACTGAAATGTTTCCACCTGTAATTCCATCTATAGCTCTTGAGATAAATAGGATATATATGTTGCTACTTACAATACCGTAAATGAATAAAATTCTAGAAACTAAAGTACCTATTAAACTTATTATTAACAAAGGTTTTCTTCCGTATCTGTCAGATAACTGCCCAATTATTGGTGTAGCAAAGAATTGAGTAAGTGGATAAATTCCAACAAGAAGTCCAAATACAATAAGTCTTTGGCTTAATTCCATTCCTGGAAGTATTGGACTTGATCCTGGAAGTGCTAGGAGGGGAGCGAGTATTGGAATAACTATACTAAATCCTAATAGATCTATGAATACTGTGAAAATGATTACCAGTATTGGATTTGACTTGAGTTTTTTCATTTTAGAAATAACTAATGTAAAGGAATTATTATACCAGATTCATAATGTCAAATTCCAATGCTTATGGTAAAAATTGTTTTAATTCAAGACTGGATGATAATATCAGACCTATAGATTATATTTATCTATCTAATATGGAAAAAAGATACTTTCCCTCACCCAGTTTTATTGTTCAAGAAGGGACAATAGTAGCTCATGCAGAATTATTATCAGATGCATCACATTGCATTGGAACTATACTGCTTAAACATGCTGGAATTTTGAATTTAATTAGCATTACTCCTGAATCTTTGGAAACACATAGGAGAGAAGCATGTTCTGAACTGCTCACCTATACCGCAAGTGATTTAGTGGCGTTTCCAAGATTGAAACATTCAAATGAAGGTATAGAAGAGGTTCTTAGAAATGAACTTAAAGCAGTAATTTATGCATTGAATTTTACGGATGTTGTTATTAATCTTCAACAGAGAAAATTGAACATTGCTGTCACCGCTCAAAGTGGCTTAATAAGAGGTAATCCAGGAAAATATACTCTTAAGGAATTAAATTGCGTTAGTTCTCCTGGAAGTCAAAACAGATCTTCTTTCCCGATTTCCACAATAGAAAGGTATAGATATGAATTGAAAAGATTAAATACTTCTATATAGCTAAAATCATTGCTGTTAACAGAAATTGAGTTGTGTTAATCTGTTCATATAGATATTAATGTTTATGTATGTTAACTCTAAAACTTAAAGATCTAAGTAAGCTATTTTCTAAAGAGAACTACACTGGTAAAAAAATTATAGATCCTGAAGCAGATGATTTAATTCTTGAAGAAGCCTTAAAAAGAAGAACATCAGGAGAGATAAAAATTACAGTAATTGTCAAAGAGAAATTTTCTCCAAGTGATAAGGATCACTTTAGAAATAAGTTTAAAGAATATTATCTCCATAGAGTAGAGGAGTTAGTTAAAGTTGGTAAAAGACAAGACAGAAAATATTTATTTATGCTCCAAAAGGGATTAGTTATTCTTCTCCTATTTCTATCTTTAGGATTTCTTGTTACAAGAATAACAAGTTTTTTCACAACTATTATTTCTGAGATTACACTTATTGCAGGTTGGGTTGCTATATGGAAACCTTTAGAATATTTCCTATTTCATAGGCAAGAACATACTAACCTAATCTCAGTTTGTGAAAATCTTACTAAGGTGGATGTTGAACTTGTTCATGAGGAAAATGTTGGGGGAACTGAATTTGCGTCTTCTCAAGCTTAGGTGATAGTATTTACCCCGTAGTTATAATTTCAAACGAATGATGTATCAATCTGGTGAGGTTTTAGTTGTTAAAGAAACTGCTAAAATTCAAGCAGGTTTGCTATTTTACGTTGCAGGAAATATTATCCTTACTTTCTCAATTAGATCAGACATTTTTCACACTGGTATGTCTGTTCTTGATTTACAGAATATAAAGAGTCAATTTCATGAACGTATTACAATTGGTTCAAGTCAATATATAGACTCTTTAGTACGTATAGAACCCCAAAACAAGATGTTAGTCAGACAAGCACTTCTTAGATACATTGGAGGTATTGTGGATGGGCTTAACCTAACTTCCTATAACAACTTAAAAGGTCAGTTAAAAATCGCAACTAAGGCAAAAAATGATGCAGACCTAATTAAATCGCCTGGCTTTCAGTTTGATAATGTATTATTTAATGGAAATCATTTTCCTGAAATTCTTCCAGGTGATCCTGAGTTAATTTCTTCTATTCGGATATTAGACTCAAGATTAAAACAATTTGGCTCTCAAGTATTAAATTAGTATTTGGATGTTTCAAATTTCCTATTTAATTTTGAAGTTTTTCATGAAGAGAATGTAAGAGGAATACTTGAGCAAACAAACTAAGGTTTTTTAATATTAAGACGAGAATAGGTATCAGGGTTTATTGCTGACCATACTGCCTTATTAGTTGTTTTTTCAATTAAGTAGAATTTAAATAATACTACCATCTGATCTTGTACTGATGGAGTCCCAATATTTTGGTACTCAAAAAGGTCGCTAGCCTTTATGTCTTTTGTATATGTTCCAGCTTTGTATGGACCCTCCAAGATAGTAATTTCCTGAAGTGGGATTGCTCCATCTAGAGTAATTCTGAATCTATCATACTGTGATGATAAAGAATTGACTCCGGTTTGATTTACAGAAAAACTAACATGAATATTTTCATTGTAACCGTAAGTACTATTGTTAGCTGGGCTTGTAAGTATATTGTTCCAGCTTGTTGTTACAGTTCCTTCATTTGAATACACATCTCCAACATTAGTATAACAATCTTTTTGTTCAGGAATATAGTTAATTGAGGATTTGTAAATGCTTTTCAAATAGTTATCGTAGACAGATTGTTTTGAAGTAAGTTCTAGTTTTTTATCAAATTTTGTATATGCGTTCGTATATTTTGTATCTCCATTCATCGCTTTGGAGATAGGTTCAGTCATAGTTGTCTTGCAAAGATAAACTATTTTTCTTGTATCAGTTAATAACTTAGATCCATCAATGTATATTGAACTTTCAGATGGACAGTTAGCTGTTCCTTTAATAGCACCTGTATCTGTGCATATTGTTGTTGTTTTTACGTTAGTAGGTTTTTCAAATTTTTCCGGAACATATAATATCTTGGCTTCTTCTATGATTGATTTTGCAACAGGTGCTGTAATGAATGAACTATATATCCATTTAGCAATATCTGTTCCATCCGTATTTCCCATCCATACACCAAGAAGTAGGTTTTTGTGATACATCATTGTAACTAAATTTCTTTCCTCATCTGATGTTCCTGTTTTGCCACAAAGTACTTTTTTGTTATCAATGTAATATAGTTTATCCTCTGTTGCAGTTCCATCCCTACAAAGCATCCAATTCATTTGATAAATTTTATCATTTGAATAGTATTCGACTTTTTCTAATTTAGAATTATCCTCAATAATTTTGCCATTAATATCTGTTACTTGAAGAATAGAAGTTAATTTTGCCTTTTTCCCTTCTGATGGAAATACATTAAATGCATCTGTGTGTTCAATCATTGACATAGGAAAGTTTCCAAGTGTTAGAAATCGTGTATCATCAGTTATCTCTTCTGTTTTTGAAATATTTAATTTCTTATATGTGTTTATTAGCTCAGTTCTTCCTACTAGATCTTGTACATATGTTGCAGGAACATTTCTTGATTCAACAAGAGCTTTGTTTACAGTCATAAGTCCCCAGTATTTACTATCTGAGTTTATTGCTTCATTCATGCCTGGAATATCAGGAGTAAGTAACCATGGTCCGTAGCCTTTATCTATTGCTGTTAAATATGTATATGGTTTTACACTTGATCCCATCTGTAATCTTTTTTCTAGAGTATTCACATTTCCAGATACTTCATTTGTACTTTTCCAGTAATCTGCTGATCCTACCATAGAGAGTATTTGGTCTGTTCCCGGACTTATTGCTAAAACTCCACCATTGAATATATGCAATTGATTATCAACTGCAGAATTTACTGCTTGTGATAATTTTTCCTCGGCTATTTTCTGAAGAGAGTAATCAAGAGTTGTATATATTCTTAATCCCTTTCCAGCAAAGTCGGTTCCATAGTTTTTTTCTATTTCAGGTTTTATGTATGCGATAAAGTGAGGGGCTTTTATTGGGAATTCTTTTGTTTTAAATGTGATTATTTCGGTTTTAGCTGCATTAATTTGTTCATCAGTTAAGTTATATCTATCTTTGTGCTTTGCTAATTGATTAAGAACATAGTCTCTTCTAATTTTATATCTCTCATAATTCCCACTTATTAACGGATTAATGGAACTAGGACTCTGAATAAATCCTATGAGTGTTGCACTTTCGCTTAACGATAGATTTTTTAAGTCTTTGTTAAAATATGCTTTCGAAGCAGTTTGTAATCCATAGTTTACACTTCCAAGGGGGACTTCGTTCATGTACATTTGAAGTATTTCATCCTTGGAATAGCTTAATTCAACCCTATATGCACTGATTATTTCTTTTGCTTTTCTGTCTAAAGATTTTAAAAAATCTGTTCTTTCAAATGCACTATCTCCAAATTCATCTGAAAGAATGGTATTTCTTACTAATTGTTGAGTAATTGTACTTCCACCGCAAGTACCACTTTTTTGGAATATTTTGTTAACAAATGAAATCCCTAGGCATTTAATTGTACTAAGTAAGTTGTATCCTTCGTGTGTGTAATACTCTGAATCCTCAGATGCTATTAATGAGTTTTTAACGTAATCAGGTATGTCAGAAATCTTAACAAGTTCCCTATTCTCTCCTGAAAAGAATCGATAAAGCTCTATCCCATTTCTATCGTAAACAATTGAAGATTCAGATTTGTTTCTTTCAGCTAATTTTGTAGGACTTGGCAGTTTTGAATCAATATCCTTGATATATAGATATGTTGCTATTGTAGATGCAATGATTATAACTGCGAAGAATATGAGGATAATTCGGATTAGTTTAAAGATCTTCTTTTTTGTTAGATGTTTTCTCAATATTGGGCAGTAAATCTATTCATCTATATTAACCTTTTTGATAAATAGATGAAACGATATTACTAGATAAGCTGTGAAAATTATTCTTAGTTATTGTTATAAATGATACAATGCTTGTCCTATAAGCCTTATGTGAATAATTGTATGGATACACAAGAAATATACATTGCAGATACAAGTGTAGAAGGAGGAGCTAGGTATTTAACTCTTGGGGAAGGTTTTGCACGAAGCTTAATTTATGTTGCAAGCACTTTAAAAAACCACATGTCTGGTATTTCTATATTAGAAATGGGGGAATTTCAAAGTGGAATTAATGCAATCAATTCAAATCCTAATCAAGCGCTCATTGAATCTGGACTTTTCACTAAAGCTTTATCTTCCATTTCAACAAAACAAGGTACAAGGGATCTTCAATCGTCAGTCATAGGAGATGCCTTGAATGATGCTTCTGCAATATATAATTTAATAACGATTCATGGATATATGGTGGGTAAACTACCCCCACCTTATACTATCTTTAATCTTAAAAATGAGGAGGTTAAACTAACAGATTTTGAAGCTGTAAGTACAATCCCAAGAAGCATCACTTACCATTCAACGGTGATGTTACTTAATAATTTATCTGTTCTCAAGAAAAGAGATCATATTTCATCTGAAGGAACTGGAATTATTAATTATACAATTTCTGATGGTGTTTTTAGTACCACAGTAGATATTTCTAAGACTCGTAAATTTAGACAATCTAGTGTACATACATTACTTTCTATTTTGACAGAGGTTGATCTTAAAGGTGTTTATGTTCTTGCAAACGAGAGGGATCAGAGGAAAGGAACTGTTATGAGAGCTTTGTTAATGAAACTAGATACAATAAATTCGAAAAGATTTAAAATTCCTTCTTTTGGGTCAAATCACTCAGATTTAATAGATTCCATGACAATAACAAGTCTTCTAGATGGAAATGAGTACGAACTCAAAGTTTCGTTTTCTAAGACTAAGGGCGGATATAAAATGGAAAATGCTGTTATTAGGAGACTAACAAAAGAAGACTCATTTAAGAAATGATAAGAAGTCCAAAGCATCTGTGAGACTAACGTTAATAAATCCTGCTTCAACTGTTGTCCCATCTATTGTGTCATAGATAATATTGAACTGTTTAGGATTTGAAGATTCAAAATATGTAGCTTTACCTGTTTTAGATTTGAATACACTTACATCATAAGGATTACAAATTCTTTTCTCATCTTTACAGCTTTGTTTGAGATTACTCACAATGTTTTCTGAAGATTTTTTAATTGTAGAGTACTGTAATACAATGATCATTCTTCCGTCGTATTTATTTGGTTCGAGAATAAATTGAACAGAGTTATCTGTGTTATCTGTTTTATACTTAACCGCGTAATGCATATCTAAAGGTGGTTTTTCAGGCTTATATATTACATAATCTGTAGCATTCTGAGTACTTGCGTAGTTATAGTCCGTATCTAGAGTTGTTGTTGTACCCCAGATGATCAGAAAGATAGAAAGGAATATAGGTATTATTGAAAATATGATTATTGAAAAACTTGCCTTACCTGATAACTTCTTTTCTGAGTTTTCAAATTCTTTGTATGAAAACGCAAGAAGGATAATACAAATGATAGGAATAATTAGAAGAAAGTTAAAACTCGTTATACTTGAAAGTGATTGAGGGACTAAGTCTTGTTTTGATACGGAAGATAGCAAGTAGTTCATTGAAAACACTGTACTTAATGTCAGTGCAAAGTGTGCCATAATCAAAAAGCATGCAACATAGAAGCTCTTTTTTGTTAGGGACAATAATTTGAATGCATTATGCTGATATATAAAACTTACTAATGTATATCCAAAAGGAATTAATATAATAGGATAGTTATCTTTAAGAATTACAAAGGTAGACCCACCTGCTCCCGTTTCTAGCGAAACTAAAATAAGAAGGATTGCTACTATTACAAAAGCATTGAATAGATAATAGAAGCTATTCAGCCATAACCACAAAGCTACGAGTCTTACTCTAATAGAAGGAACATTGTCGTAATTTGTAATCAAAATTGTGAAACTTACAAATAATATTAAGATTATTGCATAATTCAAGGATACAAGAAAGATTTGAGTTTTTCCATATATTTCTTTATGATACCCAGTATTTAATATTATGGATTTCTAATATGGATAACAAAGTTAAATTAGAAAGGATTGAAGATTTGAAAAAAGCAATTCTTGAAGCAGAGAAAATGAAAGTATGGAATACGTGGGAAGAACTAAATGATGAACTTGAAGATCTAGAGGAAGAAGTGGAGCACGATACTAAATTAGCACTAGCTCAAAAGAAATGGGATGAGATGAGTGAGAAAGATAAGAAACTTTATCCAAATAGACCTAAAACATATGAGGATATAGAAATCTTGAAGGTAGATATTTCTGAAGATTGAATATTATCCTGATTCAGCTATAATCTCTTTGAATATAACTGGAAATTAATAATTAAATAATATTTATGCAACCAGAAAATACTCCAACTTCTCCAGATAGTTTTATAAAGTATTTCGATAATCAATTTGATGAAAGGTCTAGAGTTGAAATGACTACTGTCAATCCTGCTAGAATAGTTGATTATGTTAAGTCAATGGCTGTAGTTTATGAGGCAGTTACAAGAGACCGTCCTGATATGGTCTTTTTTCCCGATAGAAGGGCTGGTCCACTTATGTGGACAATTGAAGCGTTTGAAGAACAAGATAGGTATTATGGAAGAGAAAAGATTACAATTCCCAAAGCTACTCTTCCAATTGGAACACTGACAGAGATAGTTTCAAACAAAAATTCAGGTCTTGGGAGCAACGAAAAAAAAACTGTTATAGCTGAAGAAATAAGAAGATTGAAAGAAAGTGGTCAGTTACCTGAGAGAAGTTTTCGAATTGTACTTGTTGATGAGGCACAAAGCGGGGCTACTAGTGCGCAGGCAATAAGATTGTTAACAGAGTTATTTGCTAGTGAAAATCCTCAATTTACTTATATTGCCTGTAAAGACGAGAGATTTGATACTAAAATTAGGCCTGCAGCAGAATCATTCAAAACTTTAGTATCAGGTGAAACTGCTGGTATTGAAGGTTTTGCAATTCCTATTCCAATGTTCTATATAGACAAATCCCCCCTTTTGGATACAATAGTTAGTCCATTTACCAAGGATAGTAATGCTGTAAAGAATCCTTCAGATAGATTGAAAATGTTCATTAAAATCCACAATGTTGGAGCCAGACAAAGCTTTATGAATATATCAAGAATGGTGTTTTATCCTGAATTAACTGATGTAGCATTAAATCCTGAAGAGGCAAGTAGGTATGTTGGTACTAAACTTGAAAAAATTGCAAAAGAGGTAGCTGACTGGTGTAGCGAGATATATAGTTACTATCCAGTTGACTCTAGTCAAACCCCAGAAGTTATTTCGCAGAACATGAATATGAGGAAACAGAAAATTGCATGGTTTAGGAAATTAAGAGATATTTGTAAATCAAGTAAGTATAGTACCAACAATGTTTCTCAAAATATATAACCTCATATTTTTATGAAAAACTTTTTGAAAAAGTATTTTCCAATACTAGTAGTTAATCTTGTCTCTATAATATTAATTTGTTATCCGTTCATTAAAGGAAATACTTTAATCACTTTGGATCTACCTGGACATGTATTTGCTACTACCTTCATGAGAGATAATATATTTCCTAATATCAGTGGTTGGAATCCTTTTCAAAATCTTGGTTATCCTGAGGGAAGTCACTACCCACCTTTCATGCAATATGTAGCTTCCGCTATATCTATCGTTAGTTCATTGGATATTGTAAATGTTTATAAAATACTTGTTGTAGTAATGTTATTACTTCTCCCATGGTCGATACTTTTCTTTATTAAGAAACTTTCAAAAGGTGAACTTTCTAATCTTTTAGAAAACGCAATTGCTATCGTTACTTTCTTAATGTTTATAATTCTTCCATCAACATTTGGAGGAACCTTAAAGGCACTTCTATCTACAGGTTTATTAAACAACTTTCTAACTAACCCTATATTCTATGTATACCTTGGATTCTTAGTTGATTTCTGGAATTCGAAGACAAATAAATTTCTAATTATTAAGTTATCTGTTTTGCTTTCCTTTTTAATTCTTTCTCATCTTGTTGGAGGCTTAGTTGGCGCATTTGTTGGGGGAGTAATTATTCTAGTCAAAGTTATTAAACAAAAGGATTTTAAAGCACTTCTTATTCCATTTATCTCACTTCTTCTTACAGGATTTTTTGTCATTCCTTATGTAATAACCTCAAGATATTTAACTGCATCAAAACCAATCCTAAGTGATTTACCCTCTTCACTTGGCATACTTCTAATAGTGGTAGTAACTTTGATAGTTATATTTATTAAGACTAAACAAAAGACATTAATAATATTCACGATTTGTTCTTTTATTTTAATATTGCTTCCACTCTTTGAGGCCGTAACATATAGAATATCTGGACTTACTAATTTTCAATTGATTAATGCATATAGAATACTTCCATATGCTTTCTATATAGGTATTCCTTTGTTTCTTATCACGATATCTAAGTTGCTATCAAAGATTTCATTAGTAAAAAGATTTGAAACTATAGGGATAGTAATACTTCTACTAGTTACTGCAGGAGTTATATATAAATCTAATTTGCAGTTAAGGGATATAGGGGGAGTAGATGCAAATAAGGTATTTACATCTACCTTATCTTCTAACTATCTCGACCTATACTCCAGATATGATTTCTGGGACAACTTAAGAGTTCCTTACATGAATCTTTCAGATATTAAATTAAACAACTTCTCTGTAATGGGACAGTTTGAAGAATCTTCTTATCTTAACCATTTTGCACTTTCACTTAAAAATTCACTTGATCCTTTGATTAAGAAAACACCAGTTTCAAAAGTTGTTTACATAGAGGATATGACTCTTAATCCTAAAAAGGTTCAGTTAGTAAAGGATTTGTTTAATGTTGGTTATGGTACACAGCTAAATGAAAACGATAAAAGTATATGTGTAAGTTCAAAGGATTTACAGACATTTGATACTAGGTATAACGATCTTGGGAAGTTTGGAATGAAATCTGATGTCTTGTCTCTTTGTGAATTACCTAATCCTTCGAATTCGGATATTAATATTTATTCAGATACTGGAATATTTAGAAACGTAGCAAAGCAGGTTTGGAATAGTGAAGTTATTAAATGGTGGACAGATGATAAGAATGAAATCTTAGTAGAAGGAAGTGATTTGAAAATAGAAGGAACTGGAAAGAAGTTGGATAATATAAATATTAGACTTAATTGGACTCCTAATTACCAGGAGTTTAGTTTTAGTATTCCTACTGAAAAAGATTCTTGGGCAATAGTGAAAGAACAATACAATCCGAGATGGAAAGCCTATGATTCCAGTGGTAAAGAACTTACTGTATACAGAGTATCTCCAAGTATGATGATGGTGAACTCTAAAGGAATCATTACCTTTAAATATGAATTTAATTGGTGGGAGAACTTATTAAAATTGGTTTCATTATTTGGTTTCCCAGCACTCTCTCTCTATTCCATAGTTTCCGCAAGAAGGATAAGTAAAAGAAAATAGAATTATCGCTGATAAAAAAATCTTTCAAGTTCTAATCGTATATCATTTTCTCTATCTCTTTGTTCTACGGGATTAGGTGCGTTATCTAATCTGTGATTTCCTCCATGGATTGTGTATAGATTAACATTAGTATACTTAGTAGGAAGAGATGCAAGCATATTAAAATCTACTAATTCATCCTGATCACCTGCGACTATCTCTGTTGGTATTCTATTAAATACTGTTAAATCAGGTTGAAACCTTTCCCAGTTAATAGAACCTAAAGCCTTAAATATCCATAGATGTGTAGTAAGTGCAAAAGGACTTGTAGGATTACGTAGAGTAGGAGCGGGTTCAATTAGTGGGCTGAATAGTAATATATTGCTTACCATTACATCTCCATTTGTTTTAAGTCTATTTGCAAGTTCTATTGCTTGGGTTGCACCGTATGATGTCCCAACAAGTTTAAGATCTTTTCCTCTTAATGCGTTTGCTCCACCAATGGTGCTATACAGTTCTGCAAATTTAAGATAATCAAGATAGCTTAAGCTAGCAACATTACTTGCTGTTAGTGAGTAGTCTTCGTATGAATGTGGTTTTTGATTATCCAGTAGGACTTCTATCATGACTGCAGAGCTTTCGTTGAAAATGTAATCATTTGCTATGTTGGAGCTAACTGAAGCTGTTGCGTTTCCAAGTCCGGGAAACAATACTACTACATTCTTTGCAGATAATATCCTTTGTTTTATTTCATCTTCAGAAAAAATATTTTGATCAAACTTGTAATTAAACTCTCTGCCTTTTCTGAAAAGATCTTTTCTAAAATATATTCTAAATCTACTTCTTGCTATTTCAACATCTTGTGCAATTACTTCTGGAACCTGAAAAAATTTATCTATCGATTCTTGAATAGGGAACTTCCTATCTTGTTGAGATGGGGGCGGAATTTCCTGAATTCGTTTTCTTGACACATCTGGACTTGCACTGTATGGATCTGTATAAGCAAATTTAAACGGATTACCTTGTAGACTCCATTTAAGTCCAGAGTTATTTAAAGATAATACTTTGTTAAACTCCATGTTTTTTAACTGCTCGTAAACTGAGTGCTTATTCTTATTAACTTCTCCACTAATATATGGTGTGGCAATAATTGCTGAAGAGATAATTGCTAGTGAAGAGGTCACAGAGATTATGAAATGTTTTAATTTATTGAATCGAGGTGTTTTTACTTGCTCGGTGTTTTGTATTTCCATTGGGCAGTATTAATATAAAAAAATATTTGAAATTATCCTGCTAGAGATTCTAGTTAGATTTTTTACTAACGATTCAATAACATTGTTCTTATATCTTTGTTTAGTCCGTAAAGTGTTGCTGAACTAACTCCTGGATATAGAGGCTTTCCCCATGCTCCATTTTCATATGTTGAAGGATTTGTTGCCATAGTTACATAAGCATATTTCCCATTTAATAAAGCTTCTGAAACCCAAAGGTCTCCAGGTTTTGAAGGGTCCACAGAAGTAGATGTCCCAGATTTTTGTAATACATTTACACCAGGATAGCTAATTAAATCTCTTACGATACCTGCTGTCTTTGTTGAAATCAACTGTGGATAGTTTCTTTTTTTTCTTTGATATACTTCTGTCCCATCTTTTGAAGTAACAGAAGAAATAAAGCTTGTATCCACTAGCTTTCCATCGTTCACAAGTAAAAGTGGAAGATTACTAAGTCTTTCTGGTGAAGAAGCAAAAATACCTAAAGGCATAATTGCAGGTAATGAGGTATAGTCCAAATTATTTTGATCTAGGAGTCGCGCTTTGACTAATAATTTTCCGTAATCTAACCCTAATTCTTCCATGAACTTTATCGGCACAACGTTATACGAATTTGAAAGAGCAATTTTAGCTGTTGTGACACCATGTCTATTTTCTCCATATGAAGTTGGAGAGTATTCAATTCCATTTTTTAATTTAATTGAATATGGTTTTACTGTGGAAGAATCATCAACAAGAGAGTTGGGTGTATCTAGGATTTTTCTTGCATAAGCTGCCGCATAAATAAGTGGTTTGGAACTTGACCCAACTTGTCTTTGCAAAAAGATATCTCCGTCATATGCAACTATTTCGCCATCTCTATTTTTGATTATAGATATGATTGTTTCTGCTCCGGAAGCATTAATTGTGGGCCTTTCTGCCTCAACTGCATCATGGAGTTCCTTTTGTAACTTACTATCTATAGTAGTGACAATATCAACTCCTTGTATCCATAAATTTGCTTCTGCATTATTGATAAAGTTATTGATTGCTTTTAAGGAAAGTTGATCAACCTCATTCTTAGTTGGTAAAGTTGGTATATCATTAATTAGCAAGGTATCTGCTTCTGCTTTAGAAATAAGCCCTCTAGCTAAAAGGCTTCCAATGCTGGCTTTTGTCGCACTTATTGCATTAGCTAAGTTATCGGTATCTTGACGCATTGTTCCATCTGTTATCGAAAATGGATAACGATGGAGTGGATCCTGAATTAAACTAAAAAGAAAAACTGCCTCTTGTTTTGTAATGTTCTGTAAGTCTTTTCCAAAAATATCTCTTGATGCTGTTTGTATTCCAATGCAGTAAGGTCCAAATGAAATAGCATTAAAATATATTTCTAAAATTTTTTCTTTTGCCAGTTTTTTAGACCCAAATTTTTCTATGTAAGCAATTTCTATTGCTGGAGCAGCGAATAACTCAATCGCTTTTCGCTCATTTCTATTGATTTCCGCTTCAGAATCTTGAAGGTAGTAGCAAACGTTTTTAATTGCCTGTTGAGTTATTGTTGATCCACCACGATCTTGTCCTTTTATTACTTTGGTAGCAAATCCAACTGCTAATGCTTCAGGATCTACCCCATCATGGTTCCAAAAATTCTTATCCTCAATGGTAACTAGCTTACAAAGAAAATCATATAACTCTGGATTTTGAGTTTTAAGTTCATCGAATGCCTTGTACTCTCTATTCCAAGTGGGGGAGTATTTAAAAATAACTTCACCATCACTTGATAAAACTCTTGTGGAACCTGGAATTCTATCAAATACATCTTCTTTCAAGAACATTGAAATCCAAATGTTAATTCTCATACCAATTTCGGGATATGATTTTCTGAAAACTTCTATTGCACCGTTATATGCATTTTTTGATACTGTTTCTGTTGCTCTAAGTACTCCAATAATTGCACCTAATGCGAATGCTGCGCTTACTTTCAAGAAAGCTCTTCTTCCAATTTTAGGAATTGATGCTTTTACTTCTGTAAGATTAACCGTTATTGTTTCTCTCGTTGAATCAATTCGTTCTTTTGCCTTCCTTAGAGTAAAGTTAGGAAGTGCTTTTGGAAATTTACTTCTAAGTAATTCTGTAATCCCAGCTAATGTAAGACTTTGTTCCATTACAACTGGATCTTTTTGAAGCATAGCCCCTTCATTTTGGGCCGATTTTGATTCTTCTATTTCCGAAACAAATGCTGATATGTTATCAACCTCTCTTTTAAACCTTGCCCAGTTGATAAACCCACGTCCAATTAGATATGCTATTGACCCAGCAATATAGGTAGGGTCAGCTACTGTATCTGTATTTCCCCAGTGTTCATTTACCCAATCAATATAATCTTCAGCATTGACTGAATCTACGACTCGACTTTTGATTACTATTTCAAGATCCTGATATGCTAAATTTTTTGAACCTGCATCTATTTGGGTATATGAATCAAATTCGATTCCGTTTTCAGGATCTCGCCTTATAAAGCTAGGAATGAAATATATTCCCAAATCAGCTTCTGTCGATGTTCTTCTAAGATGGTCAATTATTTTTTGTGCAGCATCATCGTTAGTTAAAACTGTATTCTCACTGGTATCTCCAGATAGTTCCCATATTTTCGAAGTAGCTGGATTGGATTTTATAAGACCATCTATCACCTTTTGGGCTACTCCATTTATTTTCTCTTTTACTTTGGAATTTATTTGTGGCTGTTCACTTGTTGAGTTTTCTTCAAATCGAATATATCCAATTGAATAGAGCGAAAATAGTCCTTTCGTAAGGGCTTTACGTGCCTTTTCCGTTCCTGCTAAGTATTCACTTACTTCTATAGGAGGATTATCTTTGAATCTATTAATATCTGATTGTTGGATCTCTATAATAGGCCGATACTCCATTCTAGCTGAAAAGAGCTCTTTAGGAAGTTTTTCTTTATAATCTTTTAAAACAGCATCCCCAATTAATTTAGGTCTTATAGCTTCAATTTTTACTCCTGTAAACTTTTCACCTAAACTTGTTCCAGAAAGTATTCCTGCAATTGTAGTTAAAGCTAACGTAATTTTCTTGATGGCATTCCTTCGAGTTTCTGACTTGGGTTGAATAGTCTCACTTTTTACAGTCTCTTTTTTTACTGAAATACCTTCTAAAATGGCCATTTTAAGGGAAATTTGTTATAATAACAGCATATTAGAACTAGTATGCAATGTCAAAATTAAGATCAATTTTTGGGTTAGCTTTTGCTACTTCTTTGCTTCTTACTGGAAGCCGAGTTGTTTCAGATTTGCAAAAATACACTATTGAAACAGGAATACGTCCTCTAAGAGATGGAGACATCCTATACAAAGCAATAAGTACATGTAAGATTCCAAGCGGAACGGAGGTATATTCCTTGCCATCTGGTGGAAGGAATCCTAGTCAGAATTTAAAGCTTACAAAAGAAATAGTTCCAGAAGATAGGACTGTAATTAATCCGTACATATATATTGCAAATAGAGATGGAATGAAAGGAGAAGTAACTGCAAGAAGAACTAGAATGGGAACATTTATTTCTTCAAGATATCTTGTATATTTTGATGAAGAGAGAACTGTTAAAGGATATATTTCAATGTTAGATTTTGATTGCTCTACATATATTCCTCGAGAATCTACTAGCGTATCTGAAGGTAAATATAATCTTAAAAGATGTAAAGTATCCATGGAAAATGATCGAATGACTAAATGTACTCCCGAAGGATAGTTCTTCAGTTTAAATTTTTCCATATAGGGTATAATGAATTAGAGACATTAACTACGATCCTCCTGAAAATCCTAGCTAATTGAAGTTGTAATCTTAATTTTCAAATTGAAAATCATGTTAGTAGATAAGGTAAGGGCAGATTTCTTGAGTGGAAAAGGTGGAGATGGAGAAGGTGGTCTTAATCAAAAATATCCATCTACTGATGGTGGTGTTGGAGGACCTGGTGGATCTGTATATCTTGTTGGAGATGAAAATATATATGATCTTAAGTCTTTTACTCAAAAGAAAGAATTCATAGCAGGAGATGGGGAGAATGGTCATAGAAATGAATATACTGGTAAAACAGGTGAGGATGTATTTGTAAAAGTTCCTCTAGTTACTCACATATATAGGTTGGATGGAGAGTTTGTTACAAGTGTAGAAAAACATGGTCAAAAAGTTTTACTATTAAGAGGCGGAGATGGTGGAGCAGGGAGTGCATATTTTAAAAGAAACAATCTTCAAGAAGTAAAAGAGCTATACATTGGAAAAAGAGGTAAATCTTTGAAAGTATTTGTTGAGCTTCATTTACATGCAGATGTATTATTCATAGGTTTTCCAAATGCAGGAAAATCCAGTATGTTAAATGCACTTTGTGGTACTAAGGCAAAGATAGCTAATTATCCTTTTACAACACTTGAGCCTCAACTTGGAACATTAAGTGGTAAAACCTTAATGGATCTCCCAGGTCTTATTAAAGGCTCGTTTGAAGGGAAAGGACTGGGTACTAAATTTACAAGACACACAAAGACGGCAGAAAAGATTGCACATTTTGTTTCCCTTGAATCTACTGATGTAGTTGGGGATTACTTAGCAATGAGAGAAGAATTAAAAAATATTGACGAAGATCTATACAATACAAAAGAAGTTGTTGTTCTTACCAAATCTGATTTAGTAGAAAAGAAAGTTGCATCAGATGCCTTACTTGAAATACAAAAATTAAACCCAGAAGCACTAATAGTTTCATCTCTAGATGAATCCTCAATTCAAGATTTAGCGTATGAATTTACTAAGTAGAGAAATGTAGTATTCGCATCGTTAGGTAATAAACTTAAGTGAGAACATAAGTGCAATTCCCACCATGAACATTAGGAATGAGATTATTGCTGTTTTTCTTGTCGTACTTTCTGAATGAATCTCTGGAAGTAAATCTGCTAATGAAATGTATAGAAAATTTCCTGCTGTGAAGGCTAAGAGATAAGGTTCAAATCCTTTAGGTAGGATATTTACAAACAATACTCCAAGTAATGCAAATACTGCTGTGAGAAGATTTAAGCGTATAGAATTAGATATGTTAAGTCCAGATTTTAATAAGACTGCAATACTTCCAACCTCTTTAGGAATTTCATGAAAGATGATAGCAATTGTTGTAGCTATTCCAAGTGGAAAACTAACACTAAAGGATGCAGCTATTGCTACTCCATCTATGAAATTATGGATTACATCAGAAGAAACTAATCCATATCTTAATGATGTATGTTCATTGTTTTCATGATGGCTATGACGTATTTGAAGCACAGATTCAAGAAAAAAGTAGAGTATGAGGGCAAATAGGATAACTAGAGTTAGATTTTGATTTTTATCTATCCCAATTTCTGGAAGAATATGTAAAAGAACATCTGCAAGTAAAGTTCCCGAAGCAAGAGCAATTAGATAGGATAGGTAATTTGAAAATATCTTTAGCTTGTTGAATATGAGGATTATTGCAAGAGAACTAAGGGAAACTACAAGTACTGCTAGGTAAGACTCAATTTGAGTATTCATACTATCTAATATATATTTGAATTACAAAGATACAAATATATTAACACTGAGTACTATTGTTGAACAACAAAAACTGGCTATGAATATTTACTAACTAGTTGTTCAGTCTACAAAATTCGTATGTTAAACTCTCTTATTCTATTTAGTACAGTTCCTTTCATATGAATGAGTATAGTTTTACTCTAAACAACGATGTAAATATTGATGAGATTGCTACTTCTGGTCAATGCTTTAGATGGAAAAAAGTCAATTCTAATCTATATATTGCTCCAATTGGAAGCTATCTACTTGAAGTAAGAAAGCAAGTTAAAAACAAAAGTGTTGTAACTATCTATTCTGATATGACCGACAAAAAGGCTAAGGATTTTCTTCTTAACTATTTTAATCTCAACTTAGATTACCAAAAGATTATTGATTCCATAATCTTCGATCCTTACGTTAAAGTAGCAGTAGATAAAGCATATGGTTTGAGAGTTCTGAATCAGGATCCTTTGGAAACAATATTTTCTTTTATGCTTTCTCAGAATAATACAGTCCTCAATGTTTCAAGGTGCATAGAAAGAATTTGTGAGAAAAATGAACAGATAGTTTTAGATAAAAGATTGTCATATTTCCCATTTCCAAATATAGAAACACTTGCCAAATTGACGATAAAAGATTATGAAGAAATGAAATGTGGGTATAGGGCAAGATATCTCAATAGGATAGCCGAGACTATTCTAAAGAAAAAAATGAACTTGGAAAGAATAAAAAAACTTAGTTCAGATAAACTAAGAACGAAACTTATGGAGTTTGATGGAATAGGTGAGAAAGTTGCAGATTGTATTATGCTTTATTCAATGCGAAAGTCTGAATTAGTCCCAATGGATACATGGGTACAAAAGGCAAGCATAGAGCTATATGGTTTAAGAAAGAATTGTACTAACAAAGAAATACGAGAGTTCTATATTCAGAGATTTGGCAAATATGCAGGATGGGCACACCTGTTCATATTCAATCATGCAAGAAAATATTCAAAGCAATCTAAAAATATTAAAGATTGTTTCGTTAATACCAAATAGCATTAGTCATATGAAGCCTCGAATTGTTCTATTTTTTCAGTGCTAAAACCGCTATTAGCATATACGACTCCTCCATTGTATTTTGCAAATACGATTAAAGTATCCTTGATTTTTCTAGATACTAACCTTGCCGATTCAATTCTTGCTAGAGCCTCATTCTTAGAAAATGCGTATTTACCTAGTGGATCAAATTGTCTATATATCAGTGCAGTCGGATGTGTGGTTTTTGCAAATTTTGTTGTCCTATATGAGCCAATGTATGCTCCATTTCCAAAAATATCACAAAATGCAAAATCTTTAGGTTCATAACCATTTCTCTCAAGCTCGCGTTTTAAATTCGCAACTCGCACTTCTGCATGAGCTTCACTGGGTGCTTCACAATAGTCTTGTACAATCTCTCCAGTTGATAATACTCTTGAAGTTATCAATAATAGCGGTCTGTATAACGGCTTCCCAGCAGGTATCTTTGAAAAATCGACCAATTGAGAAGCACTTTCTAATTGAACTAATCCTTCTGCTGTATTATTCATTATATGAGATGATAATTATTTATTGCGCAGATATTACCACATATTTATCGTATATTGTAAATTCAGGATCTTAGAAACTTACTTAGATTTTCCACATTTCCCTTAAGATATTTGGGTAATTCACTAAAATTAACTAATTCTTCAAGGGTAAACCACCTAACTTCTTCATGATCTTCTAGTGGTTTTGCTTCTCCATTTTTCCAATCACATAAGAAACAGAGATTAATAACACTGTGTCCACTTGATCGAACAAAGGATGATGAGTAAATGTAAGATATTTGGTCTTTAATTTCAACTCCAACTTCTTCAACTAATTCTCTTTTTAAAGTGTTTTCAATAACCTCTGGTCCTTTATCTTCGTCCACCTTTCCGCCGGGTAATGCCCACATTCCTCCCGCTTGAGAATCTTTAGAACTTCTTTTTGCTAAAAGAAATTTATCTCCCTTTCTTACGAATGCAGTAACAAGAACAACGTGTGTATGGATTATTTCTTCAGGCATGATATTGGTATAAAAATATAATTTGTAAGATTGTAGATATAAGAATGAGTAAATTCTAGTAAAGTTTACTTTACTAGAAGCAAAATGCACTATTAGAGGTATAATTAGAGAATAATTTCTATAAAGTTTATGACTAAAATTACTCATCCAATTCAACTTGGAATAATTAAAAAACTAATGTTTCTATCTCCAGCTAGGTTTTCAGATCTTAATGATACAGATCTTACTAATGATCACTTCACATTTCATATTAAGAAATTAATAGTGGATGGGTTAGTTGAGAAAACTTTAGAGGGATATATATTAACTAGTAGTGGTCTGCTATATTCCTCCAACTTAGATTTAGATAGCTTAGAAATCCCTCATATTAAAGTTGGAGTTAAGTTATTCATTTCAAGAAAAGTCGGTAATAGAGAAGAAGTGTTACTTGGAGAAAGATTAAGAGAGCCTTTTAAAGGAATAGTTGGTTTTCATACAACAAAAGTTAGACCTAATGAATCTGTTTTCGACACTGCAAGTAGATGTCTACTAAATGAAACAGGTCTTAAAGGAGATTTTGAATATGTAGGAATGGAGTATGTTATTGAAAGAAACCTTAAAGCACTTAACAGTTCAAGAATGATGAACTACATTAGAGTAATAAATTTAAAGAGTGAAATGATTAAGTTGACGCAAGAGTCTAGAAATATTTGGGTAGATATTAAAGATGTAGGTAAAATAGAAAATACATATGTGGGAATTGAAAAAGATATTGAGTTATTTATGAGTAAGCAAATATTCTTTAAAGAGACTGTAGTAAATTAACTAGCTTTCTTTTTTCTCTAATTTCCCAGTTTTTAATTCATGTTTTTCACCCCATGCAGCAAGTGCCTCTAGTACCTTGTTAAGAGTTTTACCATAAGTGGTAATAGAGTATTCAACTTTTGGAGGAACAACAGGAAATACTTCACGCTTAATTAATCCTTCAGCTTCAAGCTCTCTTAATTGTTGCGTCAACATCTTTTGAGTAATTCCTTTTAGTGCTCTGAATAATTCATTGAATCTGTATGATTTTTGTTGATTCAAGTACCAAAGAATTACTGGTTTCCATTTTCCACCAATAACTTTTAGTGTGGTATTAACTGGGTTTTTGCTTAAACATTCATTCATAGTATCTTCCTGTATAGTATGTATACTTTTGGTATGTACTTGCTATAACAATAGCGCTAATGTATTATACTTCTACTTAAGTTATTAGTAAAGCATATTGTATGGGTTGGGTACATGTTGCGAATTGGTGACATGTTAAATATCTCATAAG
>JBAXRR010000005.1:0-43481 GCA_037131125.1 bacterium | reverse complement strand
GGTATATATATACCTTCAAATATAAGTTCTTTACTAAGAAAGTTACTGTTCTTAAGTGGCAACTTAATCTCTTCGCTATATCTCTTCTAACAATTGGTCTTGTTGTTGGATCTTACGCATCTGCAGCTGGAATCATTAAACTTGTGAAAGCACTTAATGAAACAACATACTCTATACAACACTTAGGTGATACTGAACTTACATGGGGAACTGGAACAAATGCTGTTGTGACTGCATCTAATGTGACACTAGATAAAAACACTAATTGGTTTAATCTTAATTGGAATTACAAAAAACAATTAAGAGTAAAGAACAATTCAACTGGAACAGTTCATAGCGGCTCTCCAATTACAATTAACTTAGATTCATCTTCATTAGAAAGTGTCCTAGCAAATTGTAATGACATTAGAGTTACCTACCAAGCAGTTAATGAACTTCCTGTAACAGTTAAAGCTGAGTCAAATAATTGTCAGACTTCTAAGAATACTCAACTTACATTCCCACTCAGAGCAGATATTGCAACAGGTGTAGAAGATATAACTAACTATGCTCTGTTCTATGGTAATTCAGGAGCTAGTGCACCACTATCTCAAGCAGGTTATTCATTCGAAGGAAGTGCAAATGCATCTATGGTATGTAGTCTTAATGGGACTACAACTTGTGAGACAGGACAAACACCATCATCTACAACTGGTCCAATTAGATATACATCAAAAGGAGCTCTTAATTTTGATGGAAAAAACACATACATTAATGCAGGAAATATTGATCCTTTAACATACTCTGCATTTAGTATATCTGTGTGGATGAAATCTCCAGATTTTAGTTATGATAATTCTGCATTTAGAGCAATTGTTCATAGATTTAATGATGCAAATAACAATTTCATGGTATTGAATTGGGGAAACCAAATAGATTTTATGGTTATGAAAAATGGGACTCAATATCTAACTGAATCAACTGCAAATATTGCAAATGGTTCTTGGTATTATCTTACCTTTGTATTTGATGGATCATCATCAAAAGTATATATAAATGGAGTAAATGATTCTCATACTTCAGCTATCTATAGAAACGGTACTGATAATTTCTTATCAATTGGTAGAAGATCTGCTGGTTTTGGACACTATTCTGGACTCTTAGATGACTTTATTCTCTACGATAAAGCTCTTTCTTCTTCTGAGATTACCTCTATATATTCAGGAGGGACTGGAAGAGCTATTACACCTGATTTAAATACTAAGTTACTTTACCATTTCGATGAGAATGGAGATGATCCTAGAAATACAGGAAAGATAATCGATGCATCAGGAAATGGAAACAATGTATCACTTATAGGTGCTCAATATGGAGATGGGATAGTTCCAGCAAGTACATACTCATCTCATCAAGGAGTAACACTTGAAGAAAATACAACTAATCTAGTTCCAAATCCATCTTTTGAATCTGACATTACAACAGGATGGAGTGGGAAAAATGCAGTAAACTTTACAACATCTCAAACTGATGCAGATGGCAATCAGTTAGTAGGGTCTAACAACATAAAGGATGTATTTTACTATGATACAACAAAAGATTCTGATGGAGGAGCATGGAGAAACAATGCAAATGCTCAATCTAAATCTTGGTATACAGAAGCATTCAGTACAACAAGAGGTAAGAAAAAAGAATTTCCTGAGAAGGCGTATATTGTTGCAACAGATGTAGGCGTGGATATTATTGATGCTGTAGAGAATAAGCTATGGATGAGATTCATACCAGATTCAAATAGCTCGAGAAATATGCTTACTTGCTACAATACAACCAATTCTGTATTTGCAATTAATGGACAAATTAATGCAACTTCTAATCAAGGAAATGGTGTCTGTGGAATTCGAACTGCTAACTTTATAAATGATAATGGATATAGGTATAGAGTTTCTGGTACAGGAAGATCTACGTACCAAGGAACAATTAGTCAGAGAAATTCCATACTGGACTGGGGATCTAATGATACTGCAAAGGCCATTCTCTCAGGAGATGTAAATGATTCGTCCTCACTAGTAATATCAGGTAAATCGTATATTGCAGTTTCAACCGATTTAGGAGTTAGTGTAATTAATGAAACGGATGGAACAATAGCTAATTTTACAGCTGCTTCATATACTGCTTCTGGAAGTGTTTGGTTAACATCTTCAAGAATGTATTTTGTAGCAGGATCTACTTCAGCTGGTGGTCAATTGTATTACATCAATATTCCATCTACTGATTGGACTAGTGGAAAATCAAATATGGGATTAGATGATCCTGCATATGTTCTTTTGGATGTTCCAGGCTATGGAGGAAATACAAATGGTCCATTGTTATCTCAACAAATTAAAAAAATTGGAAATGTAACTATTGGTACTTCAACAGTTGATGGAACATCCAACACTTTATATTTATCTAACATAAGTAGTTCTGGGCTAACAGTTCTTAATGAAAAAAGAGGAGATGATACAAGAGGAAGTTTAAAGTATTATGATAAAGATCACATAACAGAAGAGTTAGTGGGAGCAACTAAAGGTCAATGGGGATTCTGGCAAGATACAAATACTGATGCAAATATATTTAAACCTTCTGGATATTTAGATACCGGGAAGATGAGTCAAGCTGTATCAATGTATGGAAATAGCGGAGGTACTTTAGGATCTACTTTATCTTTTGATCGTGGGCTACAAATAAGTGGAAATAACTATGAACGTATTAACTCAAACCAAGGGACAATTTCTCTTTGGTTTAAACCAAATTGGAGTGGTAATCCATCTACAGTTAGGTATTTATATAGGAGTGTAACTGGGAACCCAGTTGATCTATACATAAGCACTGCAGGTACTTTAACATCAGTATATTGGGATGGAACTGGAGGACGCACATCTTCAATAGCAGGTACTTCTTGGAGTTCAAGTAATTGGTATCACATAGTAACTAGATGGAACATTAATAACCCTGTATCTGGAACACAGTACGTAGATGTTTTGCTAAATAACGTTGATTCTTCAAATGGATATACTTCTCCAATAACTATTGGAGCAACTGGAACTGGTAAAGCTAACTATATAGGTTCTCATAGTGATGGATCAAAACAAGCTCAAGGGTTAATTGATGATTTTGTTATATATGACAGACCTCTTTCAAGTTCTGAAGTCGGAAATATATATAACTCTGGAAGTGCAAATGAAGCAGGATATGTAGCAGATTCATCACTTAAGTTTTATGCAAAGATGGATGGAACAGGAACATTAAATCCTGTGACATATAATGGGGGATCAAGTGCAAGTAAACTTACAAGAAAGAGTACAGAACTTACAGGAGGTGTAAATTTACTTGCTAATGCTGGATTTGAAAATGCAACAGGAGGACTAGCAACTAGTTGGAGTTTGTCTTCAAATTCTACTGCAACAGATGCTGAAACAGTAAACATTTTCGCAGATACTAGATCACAGAAGGTGCAATATCCAGCAGACTGTAGTGTTGGTCAAGAACTTCAGCAATACGTGACGTTAACTGGTGGAAGTAATTACACACTGAGTTTCTGGTATATGTCTAACAATGCAGCTCAAGTTTATCCAAGAATATACAATACAACTACTCCAGGAGATTTAATCCCACTTGTTATGAGTAAACTAACTTCTGCAACTTGGGTAAGATATGAACAAGCATTTAAGGTTACAGGATCTGGAAACCAAACAGTTAGTATTGCCTTTAGAAAATCTGTTACAAATGATGGAGTTATTAGCACGGTATATTATGACAATATGTCATTAGTTCAAAATCTTGTAGATAATGGTGGTATGGAAGTAGCTGGAGCTGGGGGAGCGGATATTTGGTCTGGATGGACTGAATCAACATCTGGAAGCTCTACGCTTTCTGATGATACTGGAACAGTTCATTCTGGCAGTCATTCTGCAAAAATTGTTGTTGATGGTTCTAATAGTGCTGTAAGCATTAATCAGAGTTTTTCAACAACTGTTGGAAATTCATATTTACTTTCTTTTTGGGTAAATGGTACAGCAGGCAAATCAATGGCTGTAGATATAGGAGGATATTCAACAAATAATGCAACAACGTTTACTGGAAGTTGGCAAAAGGTTTCATATGTTTTCTTAGGTTCAGGTTCACAAGGAGTAGTAATTAAAAGGTGGGTTGCATCTACAACCTTCTATATTGATGATATTTCTGTCACTCCATTAGACAATGTTTCTCTTTCTTTCAAATCCTGGTCTCCCATTTCAGATTCAACTGCTTACGCAAATTCATTATCAATTCAAGGTACATTAACAGGAGTTCAATCTTTAGCATCAGGTGTTCGAAATAGTGGATTAACATTTGATGGGACAGGTGGATATTTAAGACAACAAACAATAGCTACAAATCTAGGAACATTATCATATTCTGTTGGTAACGATACTACAACAGCAACATTTGAAGATGATGGAATGGATTTTAATACATATGCAACAGCTGCTGGAAATTCTCCATATATGATAGTAGTCACAAATTCAGATAATACTACAAGTTGGGGATACTTAGGTGTAGCAAGTGGAACTGGTAATAAGGATATACAGATATATACTACTAAAGCGAGAGCAACAAGAGGCTGGGGAGCTAATGGAAGTATATTACCAATAAATGGATCAAAGGTTCCAGTTGGGTATGAGATTATGAAAACTGATTATCAATTTAGTGGAAGTTTTTCATATAATTTTTGGATTAAAGATGTCGATTGGGCAAATAGTTGGATTGTTAATAAAGGGAGTAGTGTTAATAGTTCTTCAGATTTTGGAATATATAGAACTTATGGGGATAATCTTTATCACACAAGATTACAAACTTCAGGTGGAAATTATGTACTTAATTTCCCAGGTCCACAAAATACTTGGAGTTGCATTTCAATCGTATATGATTCAGTTAATAATACATTTAGTGTTTACGAAAATGGAACATTACAATCCTCTTTACCAACTTCTGGAACACCAAATAATAATTACTATGGATTAAGAATAGGTGCAGATTACTACACTCCTTGGAACTACGGTGCAATGAAAGGCTCAATAGATGAATTTACAGTTACAGCAGAGGCGCTATCTTCTTCTCAAGTTTTAGACATGTACAACAAAGGATTAGGTGCATTAAATCATGCAACTAAAACAGATCAGAAACTTCAAGGTGGATCTGGTACTGTTCAAACAGTCTATGGAAGTTCAGATGGTACAACAATCTATGCAGGAACAGATACTGCAATGAGTATTATTAAACAAGGAAAAGTAGGTAACTATACAGATTCAGATTCAACTGTTACAACATTAAATACATCTAGTACTCCTGCTTTGTTATCTAATAATTCAGTTGCAATGGATGTTGTAGGAAGTTCTTTAACAACACCTACCATTATTGTAGGATCATCTGCATCAGGAGTTACTGCTCTTAATACAGATAGATTAACTAAAACAAAGAATACTTCTTTACCTGGATTTAAATATGGAAGTGCATCTCTAAAGCTAGATAATTCTCTAAGTTCTTTAGATAGTGTGTATTCAACTCCATTAACCCTTACAGCTTCCTCATATACAATTTCTGCATACGCATATTCAGATGGTACAGCTTTGACATCTTCAGATATTTCTTTGTATGCAAACTCTCAACCACTTTCTACAACATATACTGATAGTGGGGGAGGATGGTATAGACTTACTGGAACATTTACGGCAGTTGCATCTCAATTAAACTTTGGTGTTCAAGTTCGTCCTGGAAAGATAATATATGTAGATGGCGTACAAGTAGAGAATAAGGCAAATGTAACGACATATGCAGATGGAACTTTAGGAACTGGATATGCATGGACAGGAACTGCAAATAACTCTTCATCGACTAGAACATATGGAAGCATAAGCTATCCATGGACTGGAACAAATACAGGATCAGCTAGCTTCTGGTTTAAACCTATTAATTGGGGAGGAACTCTATGTCTTCCAGCTGAAGGAGATATAGTTAAATTTGGATCAAATAAATTAATTTATGTAGATGCAAATAACTGTACTATTATTCATTTATATGAAACTGGTATTGTTCAAAGAGCTAGTTTTACAATTAATAGTTCGAATTTAGTTGCTGGAAGATGGAACAATCTAGTGGTTAATTTCTCTCCTTCATCTACTCAGTTATTCCTAAATGGAGTTGCAGGATCAGCATCAACAGGTTTATCATCATCAGACTCTGGTTCATCTATCCTTCTTGCAATAGGTTCAAATATATACAAACCTAATTCTGTATATTCTGACCTAAGAATGTTTAATCAGCCACTAACAACAAACCAAGTAAGTGACATATATTTATCTGGACTAGTTAATCATAAAATAGATAGTGGTGTTCAAACTAAATATGCAACAACAGGTACATGGGAATCTCCTGTAATGAATTTCAGTTCGAACGCGTCTTGGGGAAGTGTTCCTAATTTTATTCCAAATGAAACATTAAACGGTAATAGTATTAATTATGAAGTTAAAACTTCTCCAGATGGAGTTAGTTGGAATGCATATACCACTAACACAGGAAGTACTCCTAACTATTCTATATCACAAGTTGCCAATAAATATGTTCAAGTTAAAGCTACTTTAAATAGTGTTGACCAAACAACAACACCAACATTAACTGGGATAGGTATAAATTATGTAAAAGATACAACACCACCAACAACAAATGCTTCAAATATTATTATGTCTCGATCACTTTCCGGAAATCAAATCTTACCTAGCACTTGGACTAATAACATTGCTCCATCTTTTACATGGGATCAAGGTGCAGATAATGTTGGAGGATCTAGTCTTAGAGGATATTGTCTGTCATTAAGTCAACAATCTGATGTAGATCCAATTAATTCAAAAGGAAATCTATTAGGTACTTCACCAGTTACTACAGGTGGATCCAATTGTCAGTTTATTATTGGAACTAATTCTATAGATTTTGCTGAACTAGCATATAGGGGATTATCATGGCTTACTACCTCGAATAATCTATATTATCTTCGAATTAGAGCTGTAGATAATACTGGTAATGTATACAATGCAGGAAGTTATGCAGAATTTTCATTCTATTTCGATGACATCGCTCCTACAAATGTAACAAGCATATCTGCTCCAGGTAATTCTTTTGCAAATGTTAACGATATCTACTTTAACTGGCCAACTTCTGGAGCATCTTCTGCAAGTGATGCAAATTCAAATATATTAGGTTACCAGTACTCTATTAATAACGAGAATGCATGGCTTGGAACAGATACAGATTCTTTACTTGGAATACAATACTTACCAAAGACAACCGTAGTACCATATTATCTTACATCTATAAAAGATGGGACATATATTCAAACTGGAAATAATACAATATATTTTAGAGCAGTGGATGTAGCTGGGAATGTATCTATAATAAATAGAACAGCTAATGTATCCTATGGTGGAAATGCTCCTACATTTGCAGATGGATCTAAAGTTACAATAACTCCAGCAACTTCTAGTAGTAATTCATTTGGAATATCCTGGCCAGAAGCTCAGGTAAACTCACCAAGAACAGTAAAGTCATATTATTACATGGTAAATGTAACACCTCCTTCTAACTTAGCTACTATTACAGGTAATTCCCTTATATACATACCTACAACAAATACAACTGTCCCCACCGGAATGATAAACGGTCTTGTAAAAGGGTCTAATACAATATATGTAGTTTCCGTAGATGACTTAGATAACTATTCTCAAAGTAACTTCATATCTGGAACAGTAACATTAAATTCAAATCTTCCAGATCCTGTTGTTAACTTAAGTGTATCTGACTCTTCAATTAAAGCAGCTAAAGTTTGGAGAGCATCTCTTGCTTGGGAAGTTCCAGAGTATAAAGGAACGGGAGATTTAACATACAAAATACAAAGATCTGAAGACAATATTACTTGGGCTGATGTTTCTGAAACAACAGGTTTATCTTATGTCGATACAGTTCCTACTTCTAAGAAATATTACTGGAGAATTGGGACAACAGATTCTACAGATGCATCTAAATCTAATCCAACATATTCCTTAACTGTTTCTATCCTTCCTAAAGGTTCGTACTTAGCTCCAGCTGAATTAACATCTGGCCCAACTCTTGAAAAAGCTACAACAAAAAGAGCTACAATTGGGTGGACAACAGATAGAAAGTCAGATAGTAAGATCGTATTTGGAGTCGAAACTGGAAAATACTTTACTGAAGAAATTTCTAACTCAATACAAGAAAGTGATCACACAATTAACCTAATTAATCTTCTTCCATCTACAACTTACTATTACAAAGCAAAATGGACAGATGAAGATGGAAATACAGGGCAGTCGGATGAGAGAACTTTTGTAACAGATTCTGCTCCGGAAGTTAAGAATGTTTTAGTAAAGTACGTAAGTATAGATAGCGCTCAAATAGATTTCACATCAGTTAAAGCTGAAAAAGTTAAAATATATTATGGAAAATCTACTTCATTTGGTGGAGTAAAAGAGTTAGCAACTTCATTAAGAGAAACTTCGTATACAATAGGCTTGGATAGCTTAGAAGATGGTGTTAAGTACTATTATAGAGTTAATCCAGTAGATAGTGAAGGAATAGAATATGAAGGAACTATTTTGGATTTCAAAACCTTACCAAAACCAAGTGTTTCTAATATTAAGATTCAACAAGTAAAGAATACAGTAGATACAACCATTGTTGTCTCTTGGTTAAGTAATACAGAAATATCTTCTATTATTTCGTATTATCCTGAAAGTAACAGCAATCAGGTGATGGATAAAGTAAATCTAAGTTTAGTTAAAGATGAACACAAACTATCCCTTACAGGTTTAATTCCAGATAAATCTTACATATTAGTAGTGAAAGGAAGAGATAAGATAGGTAATGAAGCTTTAAGTGAAAAGATTAAATTTACTACAGCAACAGATACTAGAGCTCCCGTTATCTCCGATATGATAGTTGAAACAGTTCCAAATGGTAGTAATGACTCTTCAGATAAGAAATCTCAAGTTGTTATTTCTTGGAATACTGATGAGCCTGCTACATCTGAAGTGCAATATGGAGAAGGGTATTCAGAAATATATCCAATGAAATCTATTACGGATTACAACTTAACTTATAACCATATGATATCCATATCTGGTCTTGAACCATCTAAAGTTTATCACTTCAAGGCAGTTTCGAAAGATAAAGCAGAAAATATTGGGAATTCGAATAATGTTGTATCCATAACTCTAAAAGCAAATTCAAATTCAACTGACTTAATACTCGGAAGTTTGAGAAATCTATTTAATTTTTAGCTTTATTATTAAAAATTAAGTAATCTATACATAGAGAAACTAATGTTAAAAAATATTGTCTTAAAAAAACAGATAATTCAATCTCTCTTTTTAACTGTATTTTTCTTTGCTGTCTTACTATTAATCCCTTCTAAAGTTTATGCTGACCAAACATGGGATGGAGGAGCTGGAGCAGATACTAATTGGAACAATTGCGTTAATTGGACAAATAATACATGTCCTACTGTTACAGACATTGCCATATTTAATGGAACAAGTTCTAATAATTCAACAATAAATGTTGCAATTGATGTTAAGGGTATAAGTATAGCTAGTGGATATGGTGGAATAATTACACAAAATACTGGAATAACCGTTGCAGTTGAAGCTAGTGGGTTTAATCAGGCAACGGGGACATTTGTAGGAGGTAATTCAACAATAGATGATAATGGTGACTTCATAATTTCTGGGGGAACTTTTACATCTACAAGTGGGAGTTTAACCATAACAGGAAGTTTTACCAAATCAAATTCTCCAACATTTAATCATAATAATGGAACTGTAACATTTGATGGTACAAACACTGCAAGTACATCAATTACAGCTTCAGGCGTTACTTTTAATCTGGTTACAGTCAATAGATCGGAAAATGGCTCAGCAACTACATTAACTATTGCATCGGGTACGACAATACCACTTGGTAATTCTCCAACTGTTACTTTATATAATTCATTTGGCAATAGTAATTCATATAATCTTACTAATAATGGAACAATCACAGTTGGAACTGGAGTAGCAACATTTAATATAGATGGAAATCTTACTAATTCTGTAACAACAGGAGTGATAACAGGAACAAATACTTCTCTAATAGTCAACGGTAATCTTGTTAATAATGGAAGTATTACAATGAATTCTTGTAATACTTTTAATTTTAATAATTACAAAAATACTGGATATGGAAGTCTAACTAATAATTCAGGAGCAACATTTAATATGTTAGCTAATCCGACTTTCAATATTAATGGAAGTTTCATCGTAAGTTCCGGATCGATTAACTTCCCAACAACTAATGTTACTTTAATTCTTGATGATGGTGGAACCTCTGCAAGCACTTCAATTGATTCACCAAGCATTACATTTGTAAATCCGGTGACAATAACTAGGAATGAGTATGCTACAAATACAACCCTAACTATCGCTTCCGGAACTACTATTCCACTTGGAAATTCTCCAACAGTTTCATTAATTAATACTTGGACTGGTGGTAGTGGTTCCTTTAACTTTATAAATAGTGGAACTATTACTATTGGAACAGGAATAGCAACATTCAATGTCGATGGAACTTTCACAAACTCAATAACAACTGGAGTAATTACAGGAACAAATACTTCTTTAATTGTAAACGGTAATTTTACTAATAATGGAAGTATTACTATGAACTCTTGTAATACATTTGATATTAATGCTTACAGAAATAGTGGAGGAGCAGGAAGTCTAACTAATAGTTCAGGAGCAACGTTTAATATGTTAGCTAATCCTACCTTCAATATTAATGGAAGTTTCATAGTAAGTTCTGGATCAATTAATTTTCCGACAACTAATGTTACCTTAATTCTTGATGATGGTGGGTTTACAGGAAGCACTTCGATAGATTCCCCAAGCATTACATTTGTAACACCAGTCAGAATAACCAGAAATGAATACGCTACAAATACTAATTTAACCATTGCTTCTGGAACAACCATACCACTCGGTAACTCTCCAACAGTTACATTAATTAATACTTGGACTGGGGGCAGTGGTTCATTTAACTTAATAAATAATGGAACTATAACTATAGGGACAGGAATAGCAACATTTAGTGTTGATGGAACATTTACAAACTCAGTAACAACTGGTGTAATTACGGGAACAAATACTTCTTTTGTTATGAATGGTAATTTTACTAATAACGGAAGTATTACAATGAACTCTTGTAATACATTTGATTTTAATACATACAGAAGTAGTGGGGGAGCTGGAAGTCTAACTAATAACTCAGGAGCAACGTTTAATATGTCTGCTAACCCTACCTTCAATATTAATGGAAGTTTCATAGTAAGTTCTGGATCTATTAATTTCCCAACAACTAATGTTACACTAAACCTTGATGATGGTGGATTCAATGGGAGTACTTCAGTTAATGCCCCAAATATTACATTTGTAGCCCCAGTGACAATATATAGGAATGAATATGCTCAAACCACTAACTTAACAATTGCGCTAGGAACAACTATACCACTTGGTAATTCTCCAACAGTTACATTAATAAATACCTACACTGGCAATCTTGGTTCATATAACCTAATAAATAATGGAACTATAACTATAGGCACAGGAGTGGCAACATTCAATGTCGATGGAACATTTACAAACTCAGTAACAACTGGTGTAATTACGGGAACAAATACTTCTTTTGTTATGAATGGTAATTTTACTAATAACGGAAGTATTACAATGAACTCTTGTAATACATTTGATTTTAATACATACAGAAGTAGTGGGGGAGCTGGAAGTCTAACTAATAACTCAGGAGCAACGTTTAATATGTCTGCTAACCCTACCTTCAATATTAATGGAAGTTTCATAGTAAGTTCTGGATCTATTAATTTCCCAACAACTAATGTTACACTAAACCTTGATGATGGTGGATTCAATGGGAGTACTTCAGTTAATGCTCCAAGTATTACATTTGTAACACCAGTGACAATAACAAGGAATGAAAATGCTCAAACTATAAGTTTAACTATTACTTCAGGAACAACAATACCACTTGGTAATTCCCCGACTGTTACGTTAATAAACACGTACACTAGTGGTGCAGGTTCATATAACCTAATAAATAATGGAACTATAACTATAGGCACAGGAGTAGCAACATTCAATGTCGATGGAACTTTTACAAACTCTGTAACAACAGGAGTGATAACAGGAACAAATACTTCTTTAGTTGTTAACGGAAATCTCACTAATAACGGAAGTATTACAATGAACTCTTGTAATACACTCGACATAAATGCATATAGATTTAGTGGAGGAAATGGTAATTTTATTAATAGTAGTGGCGCAACATTTGCTATATCTGCAAATCCAACTATATCTGCTAATGGAAGCTTTACAGTTAACGCAGGTACTATTTCTTTTCCTACATCTGGAATTTCTCTTACATTAGATGGAACTACTGGGACTCAAACATTAACAACACCAACTATAACTTCATATACATCATTTTCTAAGACTGCAGCTTCAACATTATCAATTATAGCGGGAATTACGACTGGAAATTTTACTTTTTCTGGAGGAACATTTCCAAATCCGGGTTCACTATATTTCTTAAAAATATCTGGAAACTTCATTCAATCTAGCGCAAGTTCATTAGGCGGTACAAACTTACCAATAAGTTTTGAGGGAAGTAGTAATCAAACTATATCAAAATCAGCTGGTACTTTTATTTCAACTATTGTTGTAAATAAATCGGGAGGAGTATTATCACTGGTCACTTCATTCGATACTACCGGAACAACTTGTACAGTAACTAGTGGAATTCTTTCTTTAGCTGGAAATGATTTTATTTGTGGAAGTACATTTACAATTCAAGCAAATGGAACACTAAGGATATGGGGACAAGAATTATTTTTAATTAATCCAGTTCTAGATTTGGGATCAACAGTGGAGTATGTTGGAAATGGTGATGGCTTAGCAAATAACTATTTAATTAAAAATTGGAGTTATTCAAATTTTAAAGTTAATTTTACTGATAGTTTAGATACTTTAACTGGAGATATTCCAGCATATGCCATAAACGAATCTTTTGAGAGTTCTTCTTTTCCACCATTAGGTTGGAGCACAGGTGGAAACCAAAATTGGACTAGGACAGGCACACAATATCAAAATGGATCATATTCTGCCATGTCTGGAAATAGTGGTTTCAATATTAATTCATATCTTAAACGAAGTGCTCAAGTATTTTCCAATACTACACTGTCCTTTTATTGGAAGGTAAGTTCAGAAAGTAATTATGACTGGTTACTTTTCTGTCTAGATAATGATAGCTGTACAAAAAGCAGTGGATACAATACTAGGATTTCAGGAGAAGTTGGATGGGTGCAAGTAAATATTCCTCTAACTGCAGGATATCATAGTCTATATTGGAGTTATCAAACAGATGGTTCAGTTGCAAATGGTTTAAATGCAGGATGGATTGATAATATAGTATTAACTAATACGGATACTCCTGTTACTTCGCTTACAGTTAATGGAAACTTTACAATAGCAAATGGTATTTTTAATTCACCAGCTACCCTTAATATAACTGGAGATTTAATATCATCCGGAGGAACATTTACAAATAACTCTGGAATAGTAAATATGAACGCAACAACATCTGGACATGTAATAACAGGAAACTTTACAGGATCTTCCAGTCTATACAACTTAACATTCAATGGTTCAGGGGGTGCTTGGTCAATGGGGTCTAGTACTATATCTGTAGCAAATAATTTTAATTTAACTCTAGGAACATTAACATCTACTTCAGGAATATTATCAATAGGAGGAAACTTTACGAAAGCAGGTGGTACATTTACGCATAATTCTGGAACTATATCTTTTGCAGATAATACGAAAACATCAACATTAACATATGATGTTCCAATAACCTTCTTCAATTTCAGCATAACTACACCAAGTAAACAAATATATTTTGATAATGTTCATCAAACAAATGTAGCAGGAACATTAACCATAAATGGACAAGTTTGTAGCACAATGGTTAAGCTTTACTCATTAAGTTCAGGTAATCAATTTAGTATAAATGCAACAGGAGCAGTAGTAATTAATTTTGCAGAAATAAAAGATTCAAATGCAATAGTAGCCTTATCTGCAAATGATTCGATAGGAATATCAAATAATACAAATTGGACAATAGATGGAGGAACTTGTTATATAAACATATCAGGAACTTGTAAATTCTTTGATGAAACAACAAATTGTGGGGATACAGGAACAGTAAGAGTAGCAGTAGACTCAGTTCTTAAAACTCAAACACAACCAACTGTTGCTGGAACTTGGACTATATATAATGTTGTTAAACCAGCAACAAATGCTGTAATAACGGTATATATAGAAGGAGCAGTAAATTCAGATAAAGCTGCATCTGTTACTAAATATGATGGAACTGGATATATTACTGGAATTAAACTATTTAAAGAACATTTAACACTAGGAAGTGATGATAATGCAACAATTAGTAATAGTGAGATTGGAACGTATGATAATAGTGTTTCAGGAAGTTCAGATGTATTCTTTGATAATAACGGAACAACCCTTACGGTAGATAATACTGGATTCTCAACACAAGCAAGACTTTACATACTCCCTTCAAATATATTCACACCAGCAGGAATAGTAAACACTACAGATTTAGCAAATTATGGGACTATTAATGGAGGATCAAATACTTTTAATGTTTCAGGATCATGGAATAATCAAGCTACATTTAATGCAAATACTTCCACAGTTAATATGACAAGTACGGTATCTGGTAAGACTTTATCAGGTACTATGGTTACTACCTCAGCATTTAATAATCTTACATTTAATGGAGTTGGAGGAACATGGACATTTTCTGGAAACGCTTCTGATATTCTAGGAAATCTATCAATTTCTAATGGAACTGTAACAGCACCTTCAACAACTCTAACTATTAGTGGTAATTATTCAAACTTAGGAACATTCACAAATAACGGAGGGACTGTTGTATTTAACTCAACATCTATTGGAAAGACATTAACAGGAACTCTAAATGGCACATCCAGTTTCAATAACTTAACATTTAATGGTGTAGGTGGTAGCTGGACTCTTTCAAACATTCCAACAACAGTAAGTTCTAATTTGACAATAACTGCTGGAACATTAACTGCACCCTCAACTACATTAACAATAGGAGGTAATTATTCTAATAGTGGCACATTCACAAATAATTCAGGAACTGTGACATTTAATTCAACTTCAGGAGGTAAGACATTAACAGGTACACTAAACGGAACATCTAGCTTCAATAACTTAACATTTAATGGATCAGGTGGAGCTTGGACTTTGTCAAATATCCCCACAACTATAGCCAACGATTTAAATATTACAGCTGGAACACTTACATCAACTTCAACGACTTTAACAATAGGTGGAAGTTATTCAAACTCGGGAACATATTCAAATAATTCTGGTACAGTCCTATTTAATTCTACTTCAGGAGGTAAAACATTGTCGGGAACAATGACTGGTTCATCCTCATTTAGTATTCTTACATTTAATGGAGTAGGAGGCAGCTGGTCAATGGGAGTAAACTCAGCAACAGTAACAAATGATTTAAATATATTAAATGGAACTCTAACAGCACCTTCAACGACTTTAACAATTGGAGGAAATTATTCTAACTCAGGTACTTTTACAAATAATTCAGGAACGGTAACATTCAACTCAACATCTATTGGAAAGACATTAACAGGTTCACTAAATGGAACATCTGGCTTCAATAACTTAACATTTAATGGATCAGGTGGAGCTTGGACTCTTTCAAATATTCCAACTACAGTAAATTCAAATTTAACTATAACAGCTGGAACTTTGACTGCTCCTTCTACTACTTTAACAATAGGTGGAAGTTATTCAAATAGCGGTACATTTGCAAATAACGCTGGAAGTATTCTAATGAATTCAACATCTGCTGGGAAGACTCTTTCAGGAACAATGACAGGTGGATCTTCATTTAATAACATTACATTTGATGGAGTAAATGGTGCTTGGAGTTTTGGCTCAAGTTCATTAACTGTAAATAATTTTACAATAACAAACGGATCCGTTACTGCCCCTTCAAATAATCTAACTATTGCCAAAAACTTCTCGAATTTAGGAACATATAGTCATAACAATGGGAATGTAGTATTAAATGGCACCGGACAAAGTATAACTGGAAATACTACATTCTTTAATCTTTCTAAAACAGTAACTTCACCAGATACTTTAACTTACGAAGGTCATGTAACAAATACTATAACAGTAAGTGGAACTTGGACAATGAAGGGTACTAATGGGAATCTCTTAACTCTCTATTCTTCTTCATCCCCAACACAGTGGAGGATTAATCCAACTGGAGCAAGAGATATTGCTTATCTTTCAGTAAAAGATTCAAACAACATCAATGCTACAGGAATTACTGTAGTTGGATACAATATTACTGATGAAGGGAATAACATTAACTGGAAATTTAATCATATTCCAATACTCAATTCAATCACAAATATAGCGGAGGCAACAGATGCTTCTGGACAAGTAAGTTTTAATCTCTCTGTTTCAGATCTTGATTTAAATGAAACAAAGCTAAAACTAGAATACTCTCTAAATAATGGAACAAATTGGTATTCTACATATATATTATCAGCAACTCCAAATGCAGGATCAATTGATCTAAATAATGCAAATGTATTTCAGATAGGTACAGCTAATGGAATAGATACCTCTCTAGGGCCTATTTCAATTGCCGTTATTTGGGATACAAGGTCAGCTCAAAATGGATCTGGTAGTTTAAGTAGTACAGATATTTCAAATGCAAAGATTAGAATTACTCCAAATGATTTCATACAAGATGGCTTAGCATTTATATCAGATCCGTTTACTCTTGATAATGTTTCTCCAACAGGACTTAGTGCACTAAATTCAAATTCCGTTATTTCTGGTGCGTACAAAAATATCACATTGACTTGGACTAGTGTTTCAGAAACCAACTTTAATCACTATGAAATATGGTATGGGACAAATCAATCAGATGTTGATAACAGATCAGGTAGTGCAATAAAATGGGATCAAAGTAATGATTCTAATTTGAGCAATATAAATACAGTTACAACTCAAATAAATGGATTTAATGAACATACCTATTACTTCAAGATATGGGCAGTAGATAATTATGGAAATATTGAAACAGTAAATTCATCATCAGTATATATTAATACGAAACCAAACGATCCTTCTAATCTAGGACCATCTTCTCTTACAGATAGCTCATGGACATCAGATAATACCCCAACACTTTCATTTGATTTGTCTGATCCTGATGGGGGAAATATTAAATACACAATACAGATAGATAATAACTCTAATTTTTCATCTCCTGAACTTGCATATACTTCATCTTTCAGTTTAAATACATCGAGAATATTTACTTCACCAGAACTAGCAGATGGATCTTACTATTTTAGAGTTAAGGCAATAGATACATTTAATATTGAATCTAACTGGACAATTGCAAACTCAGGTGGGGTAGCGTTTAAAATAGATACCACTGCACCATCTACCCCTGGTATACCTTCTACATCAACACCAACTGCAAGTAGCACTCCTAACTGGACTTGGACAGTATCTACTGATACAGGGGGAGTAGGTTTAGATATTGCACCATACATTGTGGAATGGTGTAATGATATTTCCTTTACAAACTGTCAGACAAAAACAGCTACTTCTATTACAAATTCATATCTTCATACAGCAGGACTTACAAGTGGAACTTGGTATTTGAGAGTAAAAGCAAAAGATTTACTTGGAAACGAATCTCAATACTCGCCTATTGGGAATGTAGTAATAAGCACTGAGGCACCAATTGGAACTATTACTATTAATACTGGTGAATTATATACAAATAAAAATAGTGTTACTTTAACTATAGCTGGAAGCGACAATTTTGATAATCCTAGCTCACTGCAAATGATGCTTTCAAATAAGCCAGACTTCTTAGGAGGAGTTTATGAACCATATAATACTATTAGTAGTTGGAATTTAGAAAATATTGAAGGAATAGAGACAGTGTATATGAAATTGAAAAATACTCTTGGCACAGTATCTAGTATATTTAGCGACACAATTATTTTTGATAAAACCTCACCTTCAGGCTTAGATATAATTAGTCCTGTAGATATAACAATAAAGGTAAATAGACCTGAGTATAAATGGCATGTTGGAGTAGATAATATTTCTGGAATTTTGAAATATAACCTTAAAGTTTCTAATCAAGATAATTCATTTTTTGTTCTAGATAATCTAGAAGGCTTTTCAGATGGATTAGTAAATTCATACGATAGATCAAAATATACTATTAAGAAAGAAGGTGAATATATTATTCTTCAAACAAAAGACTCTGCTTTATGGGGAGATACAGAAAACAATGGATTAACAAAGGATGGATTAGTTACGATCAATCTTCAAGTTTATGATAAAACTGGAAACCTGTCTGAAACACAAAAGACATTTACTTATGATCAAACACCTCCAGCTTTAGAGGTTAATTCTATAGATAGCTTCTCGAATTTAAATATCAGACCAGATTCCTCAGAAAAGACATATACACTTACGAATCAAAAACCACTATTCAAAGGAAATATTTCATCAGGGGAACAATCATCAATAACATTACTTGCAACAAACACTTCAAAGCCTTCTGTGACATGTATAGTAAATTCAAATACACTTTGGGAATGCAAATTTGCTACGTCTTTAAGCTATGGAATTTGGAAAGTTAATGTATCTGCCACTGATAATGTTGGAAATATAACTGTACTTCCAGCGATTACATTGAATATAGTGGAAGAAAAAGTTGAGACTGTTGTTGTATATTCTCCTGAGCCTGTAACTACTCCTTCTGATACTGACACTAATCCTCCAGTAAACCAACCTCTTGAAGACGGATATACTCTTAATTTAACAATTGTAGATGGTAATCAAAATCCAGTTGTTGGTGCAATAGTGACTATTCCTAACGATGATACGGTATATATAACTGATAAAAATGGAAAAGTGAAGGTTAAGATTTTAGAAGGTGAGTATAAAGTAAATGTTAGCTATAAAGGGAAGAATGGAGAGCAAATAGTCCTAGTCAAAGGAATAAGTGATGTAGTACAAAATGCAATCGGGAGAACTATAGAAAGAACCATAGAAATAAAACTAGATGATAATACAACCACAACCCAGAAAGTAACCGTATTGATAAAAACTGCAGTAGAAAATCCTATAACCTCTATTGGTGCAGTCAGCGCTTTATCCGTGTCAGCCCTTTCTATATTAGTTGCTTATCCAAGTTCCATAAGTTCATTTTCAAATTTCTTTTTTGGTTTCCTTTGGTTTTACAAACGTAAACGTAAAAAACGATATGGAGTTATATTTGATAGTGAGACAAACAAAGCAGTGCCTTTTGCATTAATTAGAGCACTTAATAAGGATACGGGAGTTATTGTAAAAGATACAGTAAGCGATATTAATGGCAGATACAGTCTACTAGTTGATCCAGGTAAATATATTCTTCAGATAAACCAACAACCATATGTACTATTTGAAAAACAATATGATGCTAGCAAAGAAGGTTTTGAACAGATTACAGAAAATATTGGTCTAGAAATTAGCAAAGGGGAACACACAAATAGGATAAATATCCGTAAAATATTTATTAACTTCAGTAACTTTGTTTTCTATTTAGGTTTTGTATTAACTTCATTAATGCTTATTGTAAACTTCCAAATAGTATCAGCTATTTTTATGCTTTTGTACCTAATTCAAATATTTATTCTAATAAAAAGACGTGAACCAAGAGGGTGGGGAATTGTAAGTGATCTTGATTCCAAAGCTCCTATCTCCGGAGTATTTATAAGTATTATTGATCCAATTGAAGAAAGACAATTAAATGTACAAATTACGGATAAGAAAGGGAGATTTGGATTTATCCCAGGTAAAGAGTCTCAACTGCTTAAAATTACTGCATCTGGTTATGAATTTACCAAGATCAATCAAAATTTACTCACACGTAAATTAAGTAGTGGTGAATTAGCATTTGAAATTGAGCCCGATAAGGTAAATGATTTACAAGTTAGTATGAAGAAAATCGACTCTGGGTTAGTTCAAAATAGGGCATTCACTTGATAGCGATTGTTATTCACTAATTGTTAAGTTAATTTTTCTAATTATATTTCTTTCCTTCATGGCTCTTTCTTGATCAATTTTGTAACTATTAACTCCACCAGATACAGCATTTGTAACTATATATGGAAGTCCATCTATTATTTCAAATACATTATTATCTATTAGGTCTTGATAAATATCTTGGCTAAAATTTCCATGCTTTTCATATGTCCAATAGAATGATGATGCGATACTAGATGAGTTACCAGTTGATGATCTATAATGTTTTGAAACATCGCTAGAGTCAATAAAGGCACCGGGTAAAGTCGTAGCATTCTGCCTAACTGGATTTACCACTCCAACACTAAAGTTACCACGAGTTGTTTCAGTTGTTTTATGTAAATTTGCAACATAGTTATATAGACCGCTGATAGCAATATTGGGGATCGGATTTTGAGGAAGATCTCCTGAAAATGTAAGAATATATCTTGCAGTATAGTTACAGTCAGCTCCTACTTTAATTCCAATTGATCCCATCGCATTTTTTTCCGATATCCTTAACACTTTGTTATTATACTTTTTTATTAGTGGTTTACATTCCTCAGCAGTTAATTGCTTAACACTACTTATAGAACTATTGACTATTCTATATGGACTAAATATAAAATTAAGGACTATTGTTAATAACAGAATTACTCCAAATGAAGAAATTATTAAAGTTAGTCTAATATTATTATTTGTTTTTTGAAAGAAGAATAGAAACATGAAAAATACTATTAGACTTAATATTATTCCAATACTATAACCCAGAAAAATATATTCAAGAACTAAAAGAAGCAAAATACTATCAACATAATAACTATGCGTTTCTTTGTATCATTTAATAATTTCCCTACCATATAGGGTACTTTGTAAAATACATTATTAATACTAATTGATAAATCAACAGTTATCAACTCATATTTACAGAACATAATACAAAATATTTGCACAAATTTTAAATATAATATATATACTAGTTGATATTTGTTAGTTAAATTCAATTTTAATGCTAATTTTGAGGGGATTTAATAAAACAATTTTGAAGATATTTTGTGTAACAGTATTTTCTTCTTTCATTTTTCTTCTTTCTTCAACTAAAGTATATGCAGATCAGACATGGGACGGTGGAGCTGGAAGTGATACTAATTGGAATACTTGTGCAAATTGGACTAATGACACATGCCCAATATCAACAGATATAGCAATATTTAATAGTACTAGTACCAATAATGCAACCATTAATACGGCTATTGACGTTAAAGGTATAAGTATAGCAACAGGATATTCTGGAATAATTACTCAAAGTAGTTCAGTTGCTTTAACTTTAGGAAGTAGTGGCTATTCTCAAGTAACGGGAACATTCATTGGAGGAGATAGTAATATTGATATAAATGGAAGTGTGGCGATAACAGGTGGAAGTTTTACTTCAACAAGTGGAAATCTTTCTAGTAATGGAAATTTTTCAAATACTGGGAGTGGAAGTTTTAGTCATAACATGGGAACTATTACCATGACTTCTACAACTTCCGGAAAAAGTATAGATACTTCAGCTGGAATGCAATTCTACAACCTGACACTAAATGGAGTCGGAGGTTCATGGTCAATGTCAGATAACCCAACTTCTATTAAAAATAATTTAACCATATCAAATGGAACACTTGTAGCTCCAAATGACATGCTATTTTTAGGTGGGAGTTATTCAAATAGTGGTACGTTTACAAGTAACTCTGGGAGCTTAATATTGAATTCAACTACTACAGGTAAATCATTGTCTGGGAATATGACTGGAACATCTTCATTTGAAAACCTATTCTTCGATGGTATAGGAGGTGCTTGGACATTTGGATCTAATGCAACAGAAGTGAAAGGATCTTTCCATATATATAATGGAAGTGTGACTGCACCTTCATCAACATTAACAATTTCAAAATTTTATTCAAACACTGGATCGTTTAGTCACAACTTTGGAACAGTAATAATGAATGCAACGGGTACTGGTAATACTTTATCTGGAGATATGGATGAAAATACTTCTCCTTTTTACAATTTAACATTTAATGGTTCAGGAGGTGCTTGGTCATTTGGTACATATACAGCAACTATTGTTCATGACTTTACTATCACTAATGGAACAGTTACTGCTCCTTCAACAAATCTTGCAATAGGGGGTAATTATTTAAATTCAGGAACATTTCATCACAATAATGGAACTGTAAGAATGATTAACGCAGGGGTAAAAACTCTTGGTGGCAATATCACTTTAGATTCTTCTTTCTATGATTTAGAGTTTAGTGCACCAAGCGGATCACTAATATTTGCCTTCTGGTCATTTACAAGTAGTGATGTAACTGTAGTAAATAATTTTGTTGTAACAAAAGGTGATGTCACAGCTCCTTTGGGGACAATGAGCGTAGGTGGTAACTTTTCACTTTCAGATGCATTTCATAACAATGCTGGAACAGTATTAATGACAGCAACAACAACTGGACATACAATTAGTGGAATTGGACCAAGTCATTGGGACAGAATGGGAATAAACTTTGCAGGACCAAGGCCTTTCCATAACCTAACACTTGATGGAGTTGGAGGAAGTTGGACTTTGGGAGATGGTACATGCATATATTGTGGTGCATATATTGAAAAAGATTTGACTATTACAAATGGAACTCTTTACGCACCTTCAAGTACTTTAGAGATAGGTGGAAATTTTATAAACACAGGTGTGTTTAATCATAATTCTGGAAGTGTGATACTTACCGGGAGTGATCAATCAATTTCAGGAACAATAATATTTAATAACTTAACTAAAACAGTAGATACAGCAAGTACTTTAACATATGAAGCTGGTGCAGAGATTACAGTTCTTGGACTTTGGACTATGAGAGGAGCACCAGGAAATCTATTGAGTCTTCATTCAAGTACTTCTCCTACTAAATGGATAATAAACCCAAGCAGTTCAAGAAATATTGCATATCTTTCAATAAAAGATTCTAATAATGTAAATTCATCGCCAATATCTGTTGTAGGTTACTACATAACAGATGAAGGAAATAATTTAAACTGGTCATTTGGAGAGCTTCCACATGTTCCACTTAATTTAGCTCCTACGTCATTCGTTAATGGTTCTTGGACAAATAACAATACTCCTAGATTTACCTTTAATGTTTCTTTGGTAGATGGGGCAGATTTGAAGTATAAAATAGAGATAGATAATAATTCAGATTTTTCTTCTCCAGAAATTTCATACACTTCAGACCTTAGTGTAGACAAATCCAGATCATATATTTCTTCAATCTTATCAGATGGAATGTATTACTTCAGAATTAAAACATTAGATTATTTAGATAATTCATCAGCATGGACAGTTGCAAATAGTGGTCAAATTGCTTTCAAAATAGATACAACTAAGCCTTCTGTTCCTGGAACACCTGTTACTGCAACTCCTACTGCAAATAGCTTACCTACATGGAGTTGGTCAGTTTCAACAGATAGTGGAATTGGTCTTAAAAATCCTGCATACATTGTCGAGTGGTGTCTAAATGTTTCATTTTCAGGTTGTTCTTCAAACACTGCAACCACAAACACTAACTCCTACATGCATAGTTCAGGACTTACAAATGGAACTTGGTATTTTAAAGTGAAATCTGTTGATGCAATTGGAAATGAATCAGACTATTCAGTCCCTGGTGTTGCTGCGATTAGCCCAGATGCTCCAACAGGGACAATCTCTATTAACTCAAACGATCAATATACCAATACAAATTCCGTAACATTAAGTATTACAGGAACAGATAGCATAAATAGTAATAGTGAACTTCAAATGATCCTGTCTAATAATGCAGATTTTTCTGGAAGTTCATATCAGCCATTTTATTCAACGTTTAGTTGGAAATTAGTTAATTCAAATGGGGTTAAGACTGTATATATGAAGCTCAAAAACACATTAGGTACAGAATCTAGTGTATTTAGTGACAGTATTATTTATGATTCAATAGCACCTACTGGACTTTCTCTAATATACCCAGTTAACTCTACTTTAATTTTAGTAAGACCAGAATTTAAATGGCATGTAGCTATAGATGACACTACTTATGTTTCCAAATACGTAATTAAGTTAACATATGCAGATTCGACAAGTATTACTTTAGATAATCTTGAAAGTTTCCAATCTGATTCACCAAGTGTATATGATCATGCTAAGTATACGATCAGAAAATCTGGAGACTATATATTCCTAAGAACAAAGGACTCGAACCAATGGAATACAAATGAAAATAGAGGAAGACTAAAGCCTGGACTTATAAATGTAAACCTAGATGCCTATGATGCACTTGGCAACATTGAAAGTTCACAAAGCAGTTTTAGCTTTAAGCCAGTAGATCCAAAAATAACACTAAATACTATAGATACAAATACAAATCTTGGGATACAGTCAGACTCACTACCAGCATCTTTCTCAACAACAAATTTAAATCCAGTATTTCAAGGGGTAATTGGATCAGGTGAATATGCTAATATCTCAATTACCGCATCTAGGAGTGGAACAGAATCCAGAACATGTAATGTAGCAAGTTCATCTAATTGGGAATGTAGATTAAGTAACTCCCTTATACTTGGTCTTTGGAATATTACTTTAACTTCAACAGATAATGGAGGAAATGTTACAACACTTCCTGCAATTACCTTAAATGTTGTTGCTGAAAAAGTGGCTTCAAATATTACTGCTCAAGAAACTCTGGATCAAACTAACATACCCGTTGACCTATCTAAAGGCTATACAATTGTTCTTACAATTTTAGACGATAATAACCAGCCACTTGTGGGAGCAAATATAACTATTCCTGGTGACACAACAGTATATGTTACAGATAAGGATGGAAAAGTAACGGTAAAGAAATTACTTGAAGGTAGTCAGAAAGTATATGTTGAGTACCAAGGTAAGACTGCAGAACAGACAGTTGAAGTATTAGGTGCAAACGAAGTAATTACAAAGAGTATTTCAGTAAAGCTAATAAACACAAAGACTGATACAGATATGAGAGCTGTAGGAATTGTTCTTACAATTCTTGTATTAGTTATATTAATTATTCTTGGAAGAAAGCTATACTTAAAATCTAAAACTCCTAAGGTAGATCCAATTAATAATTCAATTCCATCACAAACAGCTAGTGCATAGAGCTTGAACTATTTTTATTAATTTTGTCTCTTAATTGGTAAAAACCTTTAATAAGCTCTGACTTGTTAATAAAGCAAAGTAGGAGAAAAGATAACCAAACTAGACCAATTAAGTAACTAGCAAGAACATCACTTGGCCAATGTGCTCCAAGATAAATCCTTGAAAATCCAATTAAGAGAATTAACAAAATCCCAATAAATAAAGATAATAACCTAACAAATTTAGACTTATACTCTTTCCAAACATATATAACTATTAAACCAAATAGAGCAATAGCAATTAGAGTGTGTCCACTTGGATAACTAAAAGAAGTTTCAACAACCAATGAGTTGGTAATTATGGGTCTTGACCTTACAAATATTAGCTTAACCAATTCAACAAATATTCCATTTCCAAGAACTGTAACTATTAATGGCAATATGTATCTTTTTCTTTTAACTATTACGAATATGATAATTAAGATACAAAATACTGTAAATACGACAGGAAGAGAACCAATTGAAGTTACGATATTCATAAAATCATTAAGAAATGGTGTTCTAAAGGAATATACCCAGTCGGCAATAAGGCTATCAAAATTTGGTACAAGCTTTTCAGTAAATACTTCTTCTGTTAGCTTAATAAGGAACAGAAATGAAGATAACATAAGAAGAAGAAGCGATATAGTTATAATTTCTTTTGAAAATCTTTTTAAAGTTAGCTTCATTTTATCAATTCCATAAGTTGAATACAGTTTCCATCAGGATCTAGAAATGAGCCAACTAATCTTTCCTCTCCTAAAATTCCCTTACATGCTGTTTTTGGTTCCTCAATAATAGCAATATGTTTTGATTTCATAATAGAGTTAAAGAAAGCACTAATATTATCAACATATAAAGATAACATTATTCTAAATGAGTCTTTATTGTTACTTTTAATTTGAGAATGTCTAGCTATCCATATTTTATATCCCTTACTTAATTCTAAGGAGTAACCATAGTCATCATTTGAATCAATTTTTATGATAAGCTTAAAACCAAGGTAATTAATATAGAAATTAGCTAATCTATCTGGATCTTTACTAAATATTGCCACCCTATACTTAAATATCTTCATCCTATTAACGTTTACTCATTAATAAATTTGAGAACTTCTTTGGTAATATTATTACCAAATCCTTCGAAATCGTGATTGGCCTCCTCAAACACTATTGTTTTCTTTTTTGGAGAGTTAATTAATTCTCTTTCTAGTATTCCCATAGCTTTATTAGCATCTGTCATGGTAACAATTCCATCATCATTAGTTCCTGAAAAAGCAATAACTGGAATATTTATACTATTAACAATTTTCCAACCTAAGGATTCATTACTATAGTTAAAAATAGCTGTATTGAAATCTTTTCCGTAGGAATTAACATACGACTTTGCTGAAATTTTCATTGGACAGTTGACGATTTCCCATAAATTGTGACTAAGTATTTGATCACCCCTTCCTTTTTCAACTAGTTCATATGCTTCTTTTAAACAGATTTTATGGTCATTAATTCCAAGTTCATCATTAACATTCCCCATATGATCAGATGGACTTAAAAATATTAATCCTTCAATTGAGGGATCATTTGTTTTGTGCATATAGTACGCAACTTTAGAAGGGCCTAATGAATGCGATTGTAGCCATATTCTTCTATACCCCAGCTCTTTAGCTTTTTCGATCCAAGCTTTTATATCAAAAACACAATCTTCGAACATTTCATATGCATTACCTATATTCTTCAGTCCATTCTTTGTATTAAATTGAGTTATAGAATGTGTTCCTCTATGTTCTCCTACTAAAAAAGCCCATCCATTCTTTGGATAATCTTCATGCATAGCTGGATAAAAGGAGTTTGAATAAATGTCTCCAGCCATTCCATGAATATGGATAATAATGTTTTCAGATGGGTTATCAGGAGTGAAAAGCATCCCTGAGTAGTCTAAACCATCTTCTGTAGTTGTTTTAACTATTTTCATTTACTATTTATTAATATTTTGGCTGGGACATTCAGACTATTTTGAACAGGAACCATGCCAATAATACCACTATTGGATCAAATTGCTTTAAATAATTTCAATTTGTTACTTTCAATATTAAAATGATATAATAATATTGCCTGTGAGGTTCGCCTCCAGTCGGTCACTAAATTGTTGTACCGACAACAGGCTTAATCATTCTCGATATCTCCTACATGTAAAATTTTGAATTTCTCATCACGCTTTTTACTAGTTACCCAGTTAGGTATTACACTCCAAAAGAAGGGTTTTCCATTTCCAACTTTTTTAACAACTGCTTTTACTTTCCATTTATGATTAATAATCCCAATAAATCCCCAATATGTGATATTTTTCTTAACAATACTCGGCTTATTGTGTGTTTTCGATTTTATTTCTATCTCGTGTTCAAAAAACTCCTGCACAGTAGTAGTTGTTTCTAATAGATTAACAGCAGATTCAAGTAATTTGAATCGCATCAAACTAGAATTAACAGGTCTTTTTTTATTGTCCGAAGAGTAGATTATGTGTCGGAAACCATTACTATTAAACACCACATCTGTTTCTAAATATGGACAAAATATTTTTTCAACATTAGAATATTTAATGTAATAGTAGTTTTTTGTTTTCTCTATGTCCATATTACTTAATTAGTTAGATTAAATAATGAATGTCCTATGATATTTTGGCTGACTAATCTGGACAAGTTTCGAATAGAGCTTGAGAATATTGTAGCATTTCTACAGATTGTTAAAATAGCCTAAGACAAAGTTTAAACCTGTAACCTATTGTTTATAAAACAATTACCTGACTTTTGCAAAAGGTCATCTGATTTTTTCACCGATAATGTATGTAGGCTTTGACAGACTGGGAATTATTCTCCTTAAATCTACAAAACTACTTGCTGATTTAATTTTATAAGCTGTAAAACCTGAATTATTTAAAATATCAATAAAATTATCAGGAGTTATTATCTTGCGATGAGTTCGAATAAAGTCGATATTGTCTTGCCAAAAAATTGGCCAAACAAAAGTACCTCCTGGTATTAGAACCCTGTATACTTCTGTTGCAAACTGTTCTAGATCGAGAATATACCTGTTAGCTGCTAAGGTTGTAACTGCATCAAAAGTAGAATTAGGAAAAGGAAATTTTTGATTAAAATCCATTACTATCAACGATTTAGCTCTTTTCTTTTCTCTAATATAATTAACTTGTTCTTTTGAAACATCAGTTGCAGTCACATCAAATCCAACTTCAGTTAAGTATTTAGATGCCATACCTGTCCCAGCTGCAATATCAAGTACATTCTTAGCATTCGGAGACAATTTACGAATAGATTTGGCAAGCTCTTGAGCAACTTTTCCTCTGTTTAAGCCCAAATTTACTGCAACTTCGTATGATTGTGGATCAACATATGGTTTATTTGGGTTAAGTATACTTATTCCAGCCTTGAGTACCCTTAAAATACTTACTTTTTCACCATCAATTGTTTTGAAATTCATTCTTAAATTTTATTAGTTGAACCATCTTCAGAAGTTGATTAATTATTTTCATTTACTATTTATAACTATTTTGGCTGGGAGACTAGGATTCGAACCTAGATACACAGATTCAGAGTCTGTGGTCCTGCCATTAGACGATCTCCCAATAAGCAGTAGATATAACTGTTAGTGTAAATTTTATCATCTTTTGACATTTTTTGTTGACTTAATGAGGTATAAAAAGAATAATGTAGACTAGTAAATTGCCCAAATTATATATAATTACTTTCTTATGGTATTTCTATACACAGATGGTGGTTCTAGAGGTAATCCGGGCAAAGGTGCATGTGCATTTGTAGTTGAAAACGAACAAAATGAGGTTCAATATTCAGAAGGAAAGTTTCTTAATATCTGTACCAATAATCAGGCGGAATATAACGGATTAATTTTAGGCTTAAGTTATTTATCTAAAGAGGGAGTTAAAGATGTTACTGTTCGAATGGATAGTGAGTTAGTAATTAAGCAAGTAAGAGGAGAATATAAGGTTAAAGATGAGAATATTAAAGGATTTATTGCACAAATTAAACTACTAACCCCAATGTTTAGTAATATTAGCTTTAACCATATTCCAAGAGAGCAAAATTCAAAAGCAGATAAGATAGTTAATGAAATACTTGATCAGAACTAATTATGGAAAACACTGCCCAAACTCAAAGTATTGAAAAATTTAGCTCAAGAAAAGGAATGCGAGAATCTCCGATAGTGCATGTCACAAAAAAGGGGAATAAGGGATTTATTAAATCTCTATTGATTGTGTTAACGCTTCTTTTAACAGTAGCTGGAGGATATATTTGGTACTTGAATGCAACCTTTTCAAATTCAGACGCTTTAAGTGGAGTTAAACAATTATTTGGAAATTGTTCAGGAGATGGTTGTGTTGTTCAAATCGATGCACCAAAGGAAGTATGTCTTTTCCCACCTTTTTGTAATCCAGAACTTCCCATGACAAATGGAAGAACAAACATACTTGTAGTTGGTATAGATACAAGGGGAAATAATGCTACTCAAAATACAGATACTATCATGATGATCAGTTACGATCATACTGATAAGAATGCATACATGATATCCATCCCTCGAGATACGTATGTTTCTTTTAAAAACTATTTTGGAAATACTGAAACTACTAAAATTAATGCGGCATACTATCTCGCAGGCATGATTAGAAATGACCAAGCAAAGGCTATGCAAGGCTTGGCAGGAGTAGTAGGAGACATTACAGGTCTTAAGCCACACTATACTGTCCTAGTAACTTTACAAGGCTTTAAAGATGCAGTAGATACACTTGGTGGTGTTAAGATTAATATTCCAAACGATTACACTGATGCTTATCCTAAAGTTGAATTGAGTCAGCCAACTCAAAAAACATGTAAAGTAGTTAGACTAGATGGAGAATACTGTAAAATTTCATTTTCCAAAGGAGAACAGGTACTTAATGGTGAAATGGCTTTAGTATATGCAAGAAGTAGAGAATTTACTTCTGACTATGACAGAGCAAGAAGACAACAATTAGTAATTAATTCAGTGAAGAATCAGGTTCTCAGTACTGAAACACTTACAAATCCTCAAAAGATAATGGAATTAATATCTACTTTCAAAGATTCTATAAAAACATCTGACTATAACCTGGGGGATATCATTGCTGGTATGAATGAGATTAAACTTATGAATAGATCTGTAAGTATTGTTCTTGATCCAGCATTTGCTAATGGAAGTGTAATTAGTGCAGGTAGTGCAGATGTAGGATACATTAATAAAATAAAAGATACTTCTTACAAACAAATCCAAAGTGAACTTCAAAAGATATATAACTATCCGATGGTATACATTGAAGATCCAAAGATTGGAGTATATGTTGCAACTACAAACAAAAAGTCAGATAAAAACTATGTAACATTACTTTCAAACCTTAAGCTTCCAAAACTTACACTAGGCTCTAGAAATACTGTAATTAACCAATCTAAAGACACAACATATACATTACCAGTAAGTAGCTCAGAGTCTTCACAAACTCTATCTTCTGTAAGTTCAAAAGCAAGTTCAACTGTATCTTCAGCTAGTTCGTCTCAAGTGACAGTAGCACCAAAACTCAATGGAGTTTATGTAATAGATTACACAGTAGGAGAGAAAACTGGAACATTAAGTATGATCCAAAAGGAGTTTCCTGAGATACAAATTGATCCTAACCTTAATTTTAAGAGAAGAAATGGCGAAGACTTTGCTATAATCATCTTCGATAGTTTACCTCAAGCTAGTTCAAGCTCTAGTGCTAATTAAAAGGTAAGGAGGGGTGGCCGAGTGGTTGAAGGCGCAGTCCTGGAAAGACTGTGTTCGAGCAATCGAATCGCAGGTTCGAATCCTGTCCCCTCCGTTTTTTAATTATTATCAGTTACAAATGAGTACAAATGACTCTGCAATAAATGACCCCTCAGTACAGGCAGTATTAAAAGCGAAGGATGAAACTATAGAGGCGTTAAAAAATAAGTCAGGAACCCCTCAAACAGTAATGATAAAACCATATCCATTCTGGAAAACAACCATAGGAAAAGTATTCATAGTAGCTTTTGTAATAGTGTTTTTGATAGTGCTATTAAACGTTGTTTTAGCATTTGCTAAAAATGCAAGATAGTTAACTTACATAAGTTTAATATTATCTTAAATCCCTTGAAAATTAGCAAGAGTCCTAATATAAAAGTATTACTTTTGATAGGTTTTCTTTTAATATTTTGCTGTTTAATATTTACACATTTATTACTACTTTTTACAGTAGGTTTCTTTAGTGAGATTAAAAAATCAGATGTAATTATTATTCTTGGTAATACGGTTGAAAGTAATGGTCAACCTTCATTAAGATTAAAAGGAAGGCTAGATAAAGGAATAGAGCTATATAACGATGGATATAGTAAATTAATAGTTGCAAGTGGTGGGATAGGAAAAGAAGGATATGACGAAGCTTTAGTAATGAAAAAGTATTTAATTGAAAATGGAATTCCTGAGAATAACATTATTGAGGATAATAAAGGTAGCGATACATATGAATCCGCAAAGAATCTTAAATCATATTTAATAGACAAAAACACATCAAGTGTAATAGTAGTTTCTCAATATTTTCATTTATTAAGATCAGAATTAGCATTTAAACAAGTAGGATTTAGTGAGGTATATGTGGCAAAAGCTTACTCTCCTTTCGAAATCAGAGATCTGTATTCAATACCTAGAGAAATGATTGGATTTTACTATTACATATTTAAATACTAAATTTTAGATTTAGAACTCTATGAACACTATCTAGTAGTAAAGTATGTGACAAAACTCATAAATTAAGAGCAAATCTTTTTCAAATACCAGCTAGTATTACGTTATTTGGAATCTTTTTTCCAAGTATAGGAATATATTTGTTTTTCATTATGATTATAGCTGTCTCAATATTTATAATAATATTCGTATCTTCAAAGTAGAATACTCGACAAGAATATTAATCTAAATCTAATAACAATCTAATCTTTTTATGATATATTCTAAAAGAAAGTTCTAAAATTTCGGCTAATATTTCATATTAAAAACTATGAAAGAAAAAATCAAAAAAACAATTCCCAGAAACTCCACAGCTGAGTTTTTGACGTTCACATCACAAACAATTAAGGAAGGAATTGAGGTTCGAGTTGAGGATGAAAATGTTTGGTTAACACAAAAGTTAATCGGTAAATTGTTCAATGTAAATGTTCGTACTATTAATGAGCACTTAATTAATATATTCAAGATTGCTGAGTTAGAAAAACTTCCAACTATCCGGAAATTCCGGATAGTTCAAAACGAAGGAGATAGAAAAGTCGAAAGGTTAGTTGATCATTTTTCTCTTGAAGTTATCATAGCCCTTGGATATAGAGTTAACTCAGTAAATGCTACTGAATTTAGAAAATGGGCTACTAAAGTCTTAAAAGATTATACAGTTAAGGGATATGTAATGGATGTTGAAAGACTTAAGAATGGAGGGACGCTACTAAATAAGAAATATTTTGACGATCTTCTCTTAGAGATAAGAGATATTCGATCAAGTGAAAGGCGATTTTATCAAAAGGTTGCAGATATATATTCAACTGCACTAGATTATGATCCAGGCTCGTTAATTACTCGTAATTTTTTTGCAACAGTTCAAAACTCATTGCACTATGCAATTCATGGAATGACTGCACCTGAACTTATTGTAAAAAGAGCTAATCACAAAAGTAAAAATATGGGATTAACTTCTTGGAAGAAAGCACCACTAGGGAAGATCATAAAATCTGATGTAATTGTAGCAAAAAACTATTTAAACGAAGTTGAGTTAGATTCACTAAATAGGATAGTAAGTATGTATTTAGATTATGCAGAAAGCCAAGCAGAAAAAAGAATTCCAATGACAATGAAAGATTGGGCAAGTAAGCTTAATTCGTTCTTAAAATTTAATGAAAAAGATATATTAAACGATACTGGGAGTGTAACAAGGGCTGTAGCAAATTCATTCGCAGAGAGTGAATTTGATAAATTTCAACCTATTCAAGATAAAATATACGAATCAGATTTTGATAGAGAAATAAAAAAATATTTGGAAAGATTTGATCATTAAAATCAGGCTTTATAGTACTTTTGCAAGATCATAGTTTCTATCTGTATATCCATGTTTTTTGTAGAAGTTGTATGCACTTTGATTAGGCCCAAATACTTCAATGTTTACCTTAAAACAGTTTTGGATTCTAAAGTATCTCTCTATTTCAGCAATTAGCTTAGAACCAAGTCCTTTACCTCTGTAAGCTTCGTCAACATATAGCTCAGTAACTCTTCCCATTCTATGTGGTTTACAATCTTTCTCATCTTTTGAATTACCTACATCAAATATGACTCCAGAAATGAAGCCAATAATTTTGTTATTATCTCTTAAAACATAGATCTTACCTCTCTTTTCTTTTACATCATTTATCATCATATTGTGCCAGCTTTCTCCATATCCTTCTGGAACAATCAAAAGTTTAAGATATTTTTGATCAAGATTCTTTAAATACTCACCAAATTTATTAAATAAAATACAAATTTCAGCTTTATCTTTATCAGAATATTCTGTAATTAATATATCGCTCATATGAATGGATTAATAATTGATATATATTAACACGCTATATGGTAATTGTTGTAGGTGAATGATACGAGTGATAGTATATTTTAATATATTACGATATCCAAAATGAAAATTTCACTTTGCGGAAGTATTCAGTTTACAAAAGAAATTAAAGAGATAGCAGACAAACTAATTAAATTAGGCAATATAGTAGATATACCAGATAGTGCTGAAAGAATTTTGAAAGGTGAATTCACTCTGGAGGAATTCTTAGCAAAAGTTAATAAAGGTGAAGGAGCAGAAGCTAAAATTAAGAATGATGTAATAAGGAAGTACTTTGAAAAAATTAAATTGTCTGATGCTGTACTTATACTTAACTACACTAAAAAGAATATTCCTAACTATATCGGAGGGAATACTTTCCTAGAGATAGGTTTTGCATTTGTGCTTAAGAAGAAGATATACCTTATGAATCCAATCCCAGATATGCCATATAAAGACGAATTAATAGCAATGCAACCTATTATTTTAAATGGTAATTTATCATTAATAAAATAATTAAAAAGATGAAAAACACACAAACAATCTTTTCGGGAATATTTTTCATTATCCTTATTGCATGTGTAATTGGAGTAACGCTTTGGTACTTAAATTGGACAAATAGTCTTTTAAAATCTTCAGTAACTGAAAAGCAAGCAATAGATTCTATTGTTGTTAGTTACCCTGAACTTAAGGATTTTCCAAGTAATGGTCTACCTCCTAGAAGTATTAAATCTGTAAAGTCGGGGAATAATCTTTATGTTGCCTTTATTCAAGAAGGCTCAGGTAGACCAATACTTTCTGCTAAATGCTTTTTAGTAGATTACAACAAGAATATATTAAGTGAAAATGCATACAACCCAAGTATGGCTGAAGACTCAACTTCAGAATTTTCCCCTATAACCTGTACTCCAACCTCAAAACCAATAAAATAGATTTCTTTCAAAGGCTTATTAACATTGATTAATTGCAATTACAGCTGTATTTAGTTCCTAGTTCCGGGTGGTACTAGGAACTAGGAACTTAATATGGTAAAATATACCATGGAAACAAAAGAACAAATATTAAAAATATTGAAAAATGAAGGGAAAGTAACAGCTTCAGTACTATCTTCAAAGCTTGGCATAAGTGATAGGTATATCAGGAAAATGCTTAGTGAACTCCTTTTGGATAACAAAGTAGAAAAAACTGGAACACCACCTATTGTCTACTATTTTATAGTAAGTAAAGAGTCAAAAAATGTTACTCCTAGCGTAAAAAAAGTAATTAATGATAACTACCTCTATGTATCTTCAGCTGGGGAATACTATGAAGGATTGACCGGTTTTGTTAAGTGGTGTGAAAAAACTAATCAAGATGTAAGTAAAACTGCAAAAGAATATGTTGAAACAATAAAGAAATACATAAAGTATAAAGATAGTAAAACTGGCCTTATTAACGGTATGTCAAAATTGAAAAGTACATACTCAACTATTTATCTAGATAAAGTATTCTATATTGACTTCTACAGCATAGAGCGATTTGGCAAAACAAAACTTGGGCAGATTCTTCTCTATGCAAAGCAAAGTCAAGATCTTAATCTTATAAAGAAAGCTGTTGAAATGATTAGACCATCACTAGAAAAAGTAATAGTTGATGAAAACATTGATGGCATTTGTTATGTACCACCAACTGTAAAAAGACAAGTTCAACTTATGGAGGAATCAAAGAAACTTCTTGGTTTTAAAATTAGTGATGTCTCAATTGATAAAGTCAAAACTGAGATAATAGTCCCTCAAAAGACTCTTTCAAAAGTTTCAGATAGAGTTGCTAATGCAGAAAAAACTTTTGTAGTTACTGAAAACAGAATATATAACAATATATTAATAATAGATGATGCAGTAGGTTCTGGTGCAACCCTTAACGAAATTGCTAAAAAGATTAGAGAAAAAGAGATATGCAAAGGAAAGATTATAGGAGTTGCAATGACAGGTAGTTTTAAAGGCTTTGATGTGATAAGTGAAATTTAGTTCCTAGTTACCTTCTGTATTAGGAACTAGGAAATATTTTACCCATAGATTCTCCTATATACTAACTCATATAACCCTATCTGGTACTGGATAATATATGCTTTGATATGGAGAATATATATGCTAATATATTTCCCTCTCTATATTTTATATTATTACCTTACAAAAAGTGAACGATATCCCAGAAGACCCTTACCCTTCGGCTTTCTCATACTTAACTTCTGATGAATTTGAACGGCTAAAGGCCTTCTCAAAAGATAAGCAAACCCCATTTCTATACATAAATCTCAGTACTATTGAAAAAGAATATGATGAATTAGTAGGATTATTTCCCTTCGCTTCAATATATTATGCAATTAAAGCTAATCCTGAAAAACAAGTAATAGACCTTCTCTCTAAGAAAGGTTCTTGTTTTGATGTTGCTTCTATTTATGAGATTAATCAGCTTCTTGATCAAGGTGTAAACATAGACAAGATGAGTTATGGGAACACAATAAAGAAATCTGAAGATATTGCCTATGCATATAGCAAAGGAATTAGAATATATGCATCAGACTCATATATGGATCTTGAAAAGATAGCAAAGAATGCTCCAGGCTCAAAAGTATATATTAGATTACTATCTGAAGGAGTTGGTGCAGATTGGCCACTTTCTAAAAAATTTGGAACTACAAAAGATATTGCAGTAGATCTTTTAGTAAAAGCTAAGAGTTTAGGACTTATTCCTTATGGAGTATCTTTCCATGTTGGTTCTCAACAAAGAAATATCCAAAGCTGGGATGAAGCTCTTACTAAATGTAAGTATGTTTTTGACAAAGCTAAAGAATCTGGAATTGAACTTAAGCTTATTAATATGGGTGGAGGTTTACCTTCATCATATATTAAGGCAACTGAAGAGATGAAAGTATATGCAGAAAGTATTAAAGAATTCTTAACAAAGAACTTTGGAGAGAATATTCCTGAAATTATTATTGAACCAGGAAGATCTATGGTTGCTGACTCAGGTGTTCTAGTTACTGAAGTTATTCTTGTTTCCCATAAGGAAAACGAAGATAAGTTTGACTGGGTCTATTTAGACACAGGAAAGTTTGGTGGATTAATAGAGACAATAGATGAATCTATTAAATATCCAATCTTTACAGAAGATGGGAAGAATAAAATAGGTACAGTTGCTCAAAAGGAAGTAATCTTAGCAGGTCCAACATGTGACAGTGCAGATGTACTCTATGAGAAGTATAAATATAAGTTACCAGAAGATCTTAAAGAAGGAGATAGACTATACATCTTAACAACTGGTGCATATACAAATACATATAGCTCAGTCTACTTTAATGGTTTTCCACCACTAAAGGTATATATTGCTGACTAACTCATAATTTAACAAAATTCCATTAAGTAATTTTGGTATACTTAGTTATATTCATATTTTCATGAAAAGATTATGGAGAAGGAAGTCACACCTTATTCAGAGATAAACAAATTAGTAGATCAATATAAAGAAGGAATTGAAAGTATCTTCAATGATAATCTAATAGGAATCTATCTCACAGGATCTTTGTCCTATGGGGGATTTGAAACTAATAGAAGTGATATTGATCTTCAAGTAGTTATATCGAATCCTTGTAGTAATGAAGAGCTTGAGCAAATACAATCCCTTCACAAAGAGATTGAATGTTTGTTTCCAAATTGGGCAGACAAATTGGAAGCTTCATACACTCCTATCTCTATGATGAATAATATCTTACCTCCAAAAGAAACTCGGCCTTTCTATAACTCAAGAAAGTTTTGGGAAAAAGCACCATATGGGAACGAATGGATAATTAATCAATACCAATTAAGAGAACATGGAATTGTAATCTTTGGCAAAAAACCAAAAGACATAATTATACCAATAGATATGAAAGAGGTGCAGAAAGCTTGTATAAGAGACCTATTAACAGAGTGGGTACCTAGAATTAATTCACCAAAGGATTTAGAAGGAGGACATATTCAATCCTATGTAGTATTAAATATTTGTAGAATTCTTTATACAATTTTTGATTCAAAATTAGGTTCAAAAAATGTTTCCAGTGAATGGGTAAAAAATAATCTTGCACCTGATTGGAGAAACCTAATATCTGAGGCAGAAGAATGGAGATATGGTGAAGAAATGAATAAATTAGAAGAAATTAAATCATTTATTACATTTGCGTTAAATAAGGTAAAACAAACAAAAATATATAACGAAGTGTAATCTAAATCATTATTGTATTACTCTTTCATATACTGATATATTGTTCCTATGAAATTAATTGTTGCACTTGGTAATCCTACAAAAGAATATACAAATACTAGACATAATGCTGGAAGGATTGTTCTACAAGAATTAATTAATAAGTCAGATATGGGACTTACCTGGAACCACGATACCTTCCTAAAGTCTAATATAATCAAACTTAACCTTGCTGGAATAGATAGTTTAGTTAAAACTGAAAGTGTATTGTTTAAGAAAATAGATAATCACTTTTTAGATGGAGATACCTCATTAATTCTTTCATTTCCTACTTTATTCATGAATGAATCTGGAAAGTCAGTATTAAGTGTTATGAAGTTTTACAAACTTAAACCCAGTGACTTATTAGTAATTCATGACGATCTAGATGTAAGACTTGGTAAATGTCTACTTCAATTTTCTAAAGGCCCTAAGGTACATAATGGAATTAAATCTATTGAAGAGTTAATTGGAAAAGATTTTTGGAGATTAAGAGTTGGAGTAGATAATAGAGATATGACTAAATTATCTGACAAAAACACTCCAGGTGGAGATTATGTACTTCAAAACTTTAGTGAAGAAGAGCTAGGCATATTAAAATCCCTCATATGAAACGAGCAGAAGAAGAAATAAAACAAAGATACGATTCAATGAAAGCAATAAGAGATGAACTTCTGAGTCTAACTGCATCTCCTTTATATAAATACAGAACGGAGAATAACTACTTCCCAGTAATTGGAGAAGGTGATCACTTTGCTGAGATTATGTTTGTTGGAGAAGCTCCTGGACAAAATGAAGCTAAGAAAGGTAGACCATTTTGTGGAGCATCTGGAAAGTTCCTTGACCTCATGATCGCTTCCATTGGACTTCTTAGAAAAGATGTATACATTACTAACTTAGTTAAAGATAGACCTCCTGAAAATAGAGATCCAGAACCTGCTGAAATAGAACTATATGGTCCATTTCTAAATAGACAAATAGAAATAATAAAACCTAAAGTAGTAATAGCTCTTGGAAGACATTCTATGAAATACCTTATGGAATTATTTGGTCTAGAAAACGAGCTATTACCTATAAGTAAAATACATGGAAAAGTATTTACACCAAATAAAAGTAATAAAGTTAATATACAAATAGATGAACTTCCCAAGGTTGTTTGTCTTTATCATCCTGCTGTTGCTCTATATAACGGGTCAATGAGAGAGGTATTAATAAATGACTTCAAAGTAATATCTGAAACAATTGGAATAGAGAAGAAAGAAAAGAGTAATAATACTAGTGACCAAGGAGATAAGGACGATGGAGAGCAAGACGCACCAAATGTAGTACAATTAGAATTAATAAAATAGTGTAACTAAGCATACACGAATTAACTAGCCATGAAGAATAAAGATAAAAATAAAACATCTCAAATAGTAACAGTTGTAATTGTTGCAGTCGTTACAGTTGGAGTATTAGGATTAATGTTTACAGCACCATCCTCAAGTGGTAATACAACAGATAGTAATGTGAAAGGAGTTAGTAATGTTGTAACTAATTCAGCAGATGGTGTTCAAGAAGCAACTATTAGTGTTAGAGGTGGGTATAGTCCTAATTCAATTACACTTGAAGCTAATAAGCCATCAAGACTTAATATGGTTACAAAGAATACTTATGACTGTTCTGCTTCTCTTGTAATTCCTTCTCTTGGTATTAACAAAACACTTCCTTCATCTGGGACAACTCCAATAGACATACAAGCTCAAAAACCAGGAACAGAAATAACTGGAAGTTGTAGTATGGGAATGTATGCATTCAAGATAAAATTCATCTAAAATTATTGACAATAGATATTTTTAGGGTATAGAATGCATTAAGATCCGATAGCAGGAATACCAAAGAGGTTAGTCTCGAGGGAATACCTGCTTTTTCATTTAGTTCTTTCCCACTTTTCTTTCACATTTTCATTTGATGTTTAATCCATTAATTTCTAGTAATTACATTTAATTTTACTGTTACTAACTCCCCATAAAAGTGTTATATTCATAACTAAGCTATACCCTTAGCCTATACATATTAACCATATCCAAATGGCAAAATTAATTGTTTACGGAGGAACTCCATTAAAAGGTACTGTTACACCTGCAGCAAATAAAAATTCTATATTAGCTTTAATACCTGCCACAATTCTTTGTAATGCTCCAGTTAGATTTACAAATGTACCTTCTAGTACATCTGTAAAAATAATGTTGGAAATTTACGAAAAGCTTGGAGGAAAAGTAACTCAAGTAGATCCTAAAACTATTGAACTAGATTCCACTTCATTAGATAAATTTTCAGTAGATGAAACATTAGCTCAAAAAGAGAGAGCAAGTTATATGTTCTTAGGTCCTTTACTTAAGAAGTTTGGAAAAGCAGAAATAGTAGATGCTGGAGGATGTAGACTTGGAAATAGACCAGTAGACACATTATTTCAAGGTCTAATTGAAATGGGAGTTGAATTTAAACAAACAGAATCTAAATATTCTTTCTCTGTAAATGAATTAATTGCTAAACCAATTATTTGGTTACTTGAAGCATCTGTTACAGGAACTGAAAACTTAGTTCTTGCAGCAACTTTATGTAAAGGTAAGACCGTTATATATAACGCTGCATGTGAGCCTCATGTTCAAGATTTATGTAACTTTATTAACTCAGTTGGTGGAAACATTAAAGGAGTTGGTACAAATAGACTTGAGATAGAAGGTGTTGAAACCTTATCTGGAGGAACTTGGAGTATTATTTCAGATCATATAGATATTGGTGGCCTTATTGTTGGTGCAGCAATTACTAAAGGCGAAGTTCTTATTAAGAATGCAATACCTCTGCATATGACTCAGATCCTTAAATTTTTTGAGAAATTAAATTTAAAAGTCGAGATTAGAGGTGAAGATATATTCGTACCAGGTAACCAAGAATTATACGCAAAAGTAAATATAAAAGGAGATATAGATAAGATTAATGACTTACCATGGCCAGGATTTCCAGTAGATTTAACTCCTGAAGCCTTAACATTAGCATTAGCTGCAAAAGGAAGTATACGTATATATTCTACATTATATGAAAACCAACTTATGTATGTAGAAGAGTTAAAGAAACTTGGAGCACAAGTCATTATGGCAGATCCCCATAGAGTTATTACATTTGGTCCTACAAAGTTTAAACCTGGAAATATTGTTTCTCCTGAGATTATTCAATGTGCGTACTCTATGTTCTTATGTTGTTTAGCTGCTAATGGAAAGTCTGTAATTAACAATGTAGATAGTATCTATAGAAGATTTCCTGAACTAGTAGAACAATATACAAGTCTTGGAGCAAAATTAGAAAAAGAATAGTTAGAAATTACTTAAAGTATTTTTTGTATTCAAAACTTCCTGGGTAAGATAGGTATGAGCCACCAAATCTTTCTTTGAACTCTACATAACTCCTTCCTTTAGATCTATCTGCACCATGGAAGTCTATAGAGTCATATTTAAGCTCATTGAATACATATTCAAATAGTTTCTGATGAACTAAATACCCATGTCTGTTTTCTTTTCCAATTGGAGAAAGTGCAGTGAAAAGTATAAGAAGTTCTTGTACCTTTAGATTGTCTATATTCTGGCTATTAATTGGATACCCCAGAACAAATCCAGATATATCATCTGTAGTGTTGTTATAGCTTACTGAAGTTAAAGAGTTCTTGAAACAATCCAAGAATGCTTCATATGACTTAATATTGTAATGCATTAACCTTCCATTTTCTGCATATACATTATATATATCTTTAGTTAAAGGGTTTTTAGTAACAGGATGAATTACACTAGGATCCAAATTAGTATATATTCTAACTGAATACTCTTTAACTGCATTTCTAATATATCTCTGATCCTTACTACTTAAATTCCAATTTGTTGGAGTTAAGACTAAGGTTTCTTTATCTTGGACATATGTTGATGATTCAAATCCAAAGTCTATAAGTAGCTTCTCTAACTTTTCTTTAGATTCTTTTAAATATATCTTTGGTAAATCTATTTTAATACGTACAAATTTACCCTTAACTAGGAAGTCCATAAAGTCTGTATATCCCTTTTCGTTCTTAATAATTGGGCCATATGGAATATATATACTTTTGAATATTAGTTTCTTAGATAAGACGTACCTTACAGAAAATGTTTCTGTTTCAAAGAATTCGTGACCAAAAGATTTTAGTTGAACTGGATCAAAAATTAACATTACTAAATACCTTAATTATGAAATTAATAAAGAAAGATGGCACAAACTTTGAATACGCAAAAACAGGAAGAAAATTTATTATTTTTCCTTCAAATTTCAATTTAAATTCGCTAAATCCAAACTTAGGAGACTTTGGGTCTAAATATATTCCCCAGTGATCATAATACTTATATCCATTTTCATTAAGATACTTAAATGACAAATATTTAAGACCATAGGAAATAGCACCTTCTTCTAACTCCATTTTCTTACCAACATAAAGATCATTACTTGTTTTAGTATTAAGATCTCTAACAGCTAGATTAGCAAGTATTATGTGACCGTCCTTCATCATAAGATACCAAATAACTTTAGATGGAAGTGTTTCTTGTAGAGATTTGTAGTATTCAAATGGTCTTCCTTTAAAGTTACCATGAGATGCTACTTCTTTAAATAATGAATATGCTTCAGTAAGTTCGTTATCGTTAAGACTTTCTTTAACAACAAAGGATATGGAATTATCTTCCATATAACTTAATGCTTTCTTAATGTTTCTTTTACAACTTTTAGACTGCAAGGTAGATATGAACTTTTCTAAGTCATTTATATTAGTTACATCATTAACAATAGTTGAGGAGGGTTGTATTTCAAGTGAAGTAGGATTAAAACTAGAAAGATAACTTAGGATATTAATATATTCTTTTCTTTGAACTTCATTCATTTCAAAATTATCTTCCCAATATGGAGTATTAAACTCGACAAGAATAAGGGAGAAGGATTTCTTTAGATAATTTAGAACCTCAGAGATAT
>JBAXRR010000004.1:0-48042 GCA_037131125.1 bacterium | reverse complement strand
ACTTATTGCCGGTGATCAAAAGGTTGAGCATTTAAATGATGATTTTTTTGGCACATCAATAGCTGTTCAACAACATCAAGTTAAAAAAATATTTGATAATTTTCCTGAAATTTTAGAATCAAAATTAAATGAAAAAGATATGGAAGAGAGAATTATGAAAATTGAAGGATTTTCTGAAAAAACTGTAGAGAAGATAGTAAATAATATTGAAAAGATTGGAATATAGAATAGTTTTCTTAAATCAACAATCCTATACGCAAGCGTAGAGTAACCTTTGGTTTTCATTTCAAGAAATAGTTTTTTATCTTCTTCCTTTATCTGTTTAGTTGGAACAATAACTAAGGCTATACATAAACCAATAATTGAAAAAATATTAAATAATCCAATTAAACCATATTTCCATATCATTTTTTTACTTCTAGATTCTTTGAAAACTAATAAACTGGTTAATATACTAATTGAATATGATAATAAGGCTGTAGTAAATATTCCAAGTAAATGTAATTCTAGATCCCCAAGATTTGCGAATTTTTCAGTGAGTGTAATATTTATCGGAACTGATCTATCTATCCAAAGATCTTCAGTAAATAGCTTTGATGGTGCATTGATTTTTATTATTGTATAGGCTTCTGTTGAGGTCGATTGATTTTGACTAAATAATCTATTAAAACTATATGATAGTAAATTAATAGCTGAATAATTATAGCTGTTTTTACTCATATATTTAGTATCTACCATTCCTTTAATATTCTTGAATACTTCAGGTGTTACAAGTCCATCAACTTGAATTTCTGCAGGTATAATTTTGCTATCATAGATACTTGTAAGTGTTAATGGAAAGAATAGTTTCTCAGTTGGGAAACTTATTTTAACCCCTCTAGTTGTTGCTGTTAAACTAGTTTTTGCTGGACTACCTCCATAAAGCGGTTCTAATAAAAAGCTATTATCACCTTTACCATAGAAAATAATATCTTCACTCCCGTAAGACATAGTGTGAATTCCAACATTTTTAAAATATACTTCTTCAAGGTAATCAATTACTGTTTTTCTTTTTGCAAAATCATTATAAACAGAAATAATTCCTTCTGGATACTTTTTAACTATTGTGTCATATACAGCTTTATCTCCTAATTGATCTAGATTGTATAGAACTGTAGGCCAAGCAATTTTTCCTGATCTCCCAATTGAATTAAGCCAAGTATTAAGGTATTTGGTATCGGGATTCTCTATTCTACTTGAAACAGGAACTATTGTATTTTCTACTGGATTACTCATCCACGACACAACGAAGCTATAACTTTTACCTATATAATTATCTACAGATGTAATTTTTTTATCATCAATATTTACTCCTTTTTTTACAAGATATTCTTTAAGATCAGTTGCAGATTTTGTGGATATAATTTCAGTTACTAATCCATTTTTATCTAAGTGTTCCAAAACCTTAACACTTGAAGTAGCACTAGATCCTTCTTCGAAATTATTTGATATTAAGTCAGTTCCTTTTGAAATAGAATACATAGGAGTTGTCCCTATTAGAAAGAAAGGATATATCTGAGTATAAAGACTACTGCTTATTATTTGGCTTATATTATTATTTGCTAAGTCTGTTATTTCATTGCCATAATAAAAAGCAGGCAAGGTATCTAAATTATCTATTATAACTAAATTAGGATCTGCTGGAACAGGGAATATCCATACTGAATCATTTTCAGCTTGTTTCGAGTTAATAGAGAGAACCATACTTTGTCTTCCCTCTTTGTAACTTATTAATGCGTATTGATTATTTTCATCATATAATTTCCACCCACTCGTGTCAGGATAAAGGCTCATTCCATCAGCACTTACAATATTTAATATCGGAGAGATAAATAGGAAAGTAAATATAATAAAAGTTAAAACTGTTTTTTTCATGAAACCTTGATTAAGAAATATATCAATAGGGTATATCAATATGTCTGTATTTGCAAAGAGGTGGGGGAAGGGAAGCAATTAATATCTCATTACCTTCAAAGAAACTATTTCTATCCAATTTGAATTCTAAACAAAGGATGCATATTAACCTCCTGATATATATCTTCATTACCTTTTCTCTTTAAAAACTCACTGAGTAATCTTTTGTCTGATATTTTGATTCCGATGATATCGGAAATAACAGAAGAAGGAATGAGCTTTCCCAAGCCATTCCATTTATTAGAGTATTGGAGCATCCAAGAATCTTTATCTAATTCTAGTCCTATTCGTTTTGCTAAGATTCTGTCTTTGCTTCTTTCCATATAGCTTATTCGGCTTCCATTTAAATCTGTTTTAGTAGAAGTGACGGTTATTACTTCCGATTTTGTATCTAAAGAATTTAATGCTAAATTTGTCATAACTATTCCAATATCATTTCCTTCTACATTCCTTGCTATTCTAAATGTAGGTATAACATTTGCTCCAATTCTTTTTAAGATTCTATAATATATTAATTGCATTTTGTATCCTTCGTTATATGCTTCATTGCTTACTTCGCTTGGAATACCACTAATCCGGCTTTTATCTTGCCCAATATATGTTTTTATTGCGACTGGGTATTTTCTTGTTTTATTATCTTTTTTGAATACAACTTCTGCTTCTCTTACAATACCTGATTCTCCTTCACCAATATTTTTTCCAATAGATAACTCAGCTTCTAAAGGGCTTCTACTTTCTATTCCAATTAATTTTACTGATATATGTGAATTTGAGTTAACTTCTGGTGTTAAAACATCTCCTGGTAAAGTACCCATAAATATTAATTAATAGTATTGGTATTATACAAGATATCATCAAGATCATTGAAAAAATAATGAAATGATAGTGTTAAGATCCTCATTTTAGGCCAAATATAAGGAGTTGTTAAGACACTGAGGTTAACAATTTATGCTAAACGTTGCATATTGAATAAAGCTATTAAAAACTAAACTCCTTTTAATGGACGAGGTTAGAACCTTTATTCTTTATGAATCCATCAATGTTTGATTCTAGTCTATTAAGAATTAGTAAATGAAATTCTGTCATAAATTCATTCCAAGTCATGTATTTATGTTTAAATTCTTTAATAAGAGGAACTATTTCTCCTGGATTTTTCCCAGTACACATTTTGTATCTATTAATAGTTATTTCTACAGGAGTCATAAGATCAACTAGATCTGGGGTTATTTTATCAATAGCTTTGGCGAATCTAGCAGTATCCGAAGTACGGTTTTCCATTTCATAGTAAATACTATGGTAATAACTATCTAGTAATTTTATTGCTCCTTTACTTTCATTATTATTATTAGTAAAAACATTTTGATCCCCAGTAACTAATTCTCCAATATCGTGAATTGCTAACATAATTAAAGCTCTTCCTAAGTCTACATTGGAATTATTAATATATGGATATAGAAATGTGGCAACAATTGGAAGGCTTCCAGAGTGCTCAATGAGTGGTTCTCTTATTAATATGTCATCAAATCTATATTTATATTCCTTTACACAACTTTGTACTTTTAATAAATGAAATGGCTGTATAGTTGCCCTATGTTCTTTTGAATAGCCTTCATATATTGATAACAATTTATTAAGTGCTGTATCACACTGAAGATCCACTATTATTTTGCTAATAGATTATTATAAGTGAATGTTACATCAAAACATTGACTAAATCCAACTTGGAAAATAAATGGTGAGTAGTTTTTTTATTAAATTTGTGTTTGGCTCCCACTAGTAGACATGTTCAGTACTCGAACACTAACACTTGAAATTGATTATACAAACTTGCAGAAAGTACTAAATTAATTATCTTTAACTAAAACATTGTTTAATTTTATATTTGGATACTTTGATTTAAAGTGTATTAATAATTTCTTTAAGTCACCTGTATTCGCAGCATTTACAAATTTTTCTTTTTTTGTACCATCATTCATTGTAAATATTAACCAAAATACCTTACTTGCAACTGCTGTTTTTCCTGTGAAAAGCACACTATTTTTAGAACGATCGGTAACCTCAATAACTTTTGAAAAATCAATTGTCAACTCAGTTTCCCATTTACCAAGGCCACTATTAGATTTGTGTAAAAAAGTTGCCACATTATTTTCTACAAGTATTTTTCTTGAAAAAGCATCAACAATAATAAAGAAGAAAATTAAAATTACCATGAAAACCACAAAAAGCACATATGGTTGTGAAGAAATAAATTTAGAGATATCTGAAACTCCTAATATAACCATAAGAATGATTAACAGAATTGAAACAGTTCCAATGCAAACTGCAATTATAGCTGGGTTAAAAACTTTAGGCTTAATTTCGAAGTTATCCATGAAGTGTAAATAATAAATATATTTGGCTCCGCGGACAGGGCTCGAACCTGTAGCCTTGGAGTTAACAGCTCCCTGCTCCACCATTGAGCTACCGCGGAATATTCCCAAATATATATTACCCTATATAGTCTTTTAATGCTTGTTCTATTTCAGGACTTTTTAGTCTTTTTAATGCTTTTGCTTCTATTTGTCTTATTCTCTCTCTAGTTACTTTGAATTCATGTCCTACTTCTTCTAGTGTTCTAGATACACCATCTTCAAGACCAAACCTTAACTCTAATACTTTTCTTTCTCTATCTGTAAGAGTTGCTAATATTTCTCTTATTTGTTGCTTAAGAAAACTTAGATTAGCAATCTCTGTTGGTGATTCGTTATATTCATCAGCTATAATGTCACTAAGTTTTGAATCTTCTTCTTCTCCTATTGGAGACTCTAGAGATGCTGGTCTTTGAGCTATTTTAATAATCTCTTGGACTTTATCTTCTTCAATTCCCATAGCCTTAGCAATCTCATCTGTTCTAGGTCTTCTTCCAAGTTTAACAGCTAGTTCTGAACTTACTTTACCAAGTTTGTTAATAGTTTCAATCATATGTACAGGAACTCTAATAGTTCTAGCCTGATCAGCAATAGCTCTAGTAATTGCTTGTCTAATCCACCATGTTGCATATGTAGAAAACTTAAATCCTTTTTTATATTCAAATTTCTCAACTGCTCTCATAAGTCCTATATTACCCTCTTGAATGAGATCAAGAAGATCTAGGCCTCTTTTAGAGTATTTTTTAGCTATGGATACAACAAGTCTAAGGTTAGCTGTTGTTAATAATTCTCTAGCTTCTTGTGAACCTTTTTCGATCTTTTTAGCAAGAATTATCTCTTCTTGTGCATTAAGAAGAGGAATCTTACTAATCTCATGTAAGTAAGCTCTGACAGGATCTGTAGTAATATGACTTCTAATCTTTTTTAGAATTTCAATCTTCTTTTCAAAGCTCAATTTGTTAGGAGATACAGCTGTTTCTTCAATCTCTTTTACTACTGGATCTATTATCTCTATGTTTTTCTTTTGTAGAAGAACTATGATCTTCTCTAACATATCCATATCTTCTTCTATCTCTGGAAATGTTTCGAGTACATCGTCTTGAGTTAAATAGCCCTGTTTTCCTGCCTTTTTAACAAGTGCAACAAGGAGTTTTTGTGGAGAGATTTTTTTATTAGCCATAAGTCCGATTATATCAGTATATTAGGCATATTTACTAGCAAAAAGAGTATATTTTACCTTTTACTATGCCAGTTATATGCACTCTCAATAACTTTATTTAAGTCCATTTTAGCCTTCCAGCCGAGCTCTTTAAAAGCTTTTGTTGAATCTGCTATGAGGATTGCTGGATCTCCAGGTCTGGCTTCAACAGTTTCATATTTAAAATCCTTTCCAGATATCTTTTTTACAGCCTCAATAATCTCTTTATTGGAGGTCCCATTTTCAGTCCCAAGGTTATATAGAGCAGTTGATCCCTTGTTACTCTTACTGTTTTCCTCTAGTTTCTTAAGCCCAAGTAGGTGAGCTTCAGCAAGATCCTCTACATGTACGTAATCCCTTATACAAGTACCGTCAGGAGTTGGGTAGTTATCTCCAAATAGCTTAAAAGTGTCACTTTTACCAAGTGCAAAATCTAATACTCTTGGAATTAGGTGTGTCTCTGGATCGTGACGTTCTCCAATTAGACCATCGAAAGAGTCTCCTGCAGCATTAAAGTATCTAAATCTTATTGAATTCAATCCCTCAACAGCTGCTGACTCTATAACTCTTTCGGATAATTGTTTTGATAGACCATAAAGACTGGAAGGATTCTCAACGTTATTCTCAGTTATTGGAATCTTTGGTGAGTTTCCATATATATTACAAGTTGATGAGAATATTATTTTATTTATCTTCCTTTCCAGCATTACGCTAACAAGATTAATAGTTCCTCCTGTATTGTTTTCAAAATATTTTGTAGGGTAGGTCATAGATTCACCAACAAGAGCATATCCTGCAAAGTGAAGAACTGAATCTATTTCATATTTACTAAATACTTTTAGAAGATTTAATTTATCTCTTAAATCTACTTTTTCAAATACTAAATTTGCTTTAGGATAGGCTTTTTTAAGTGTGGTAATTACATCTTTAAAACCTCTTTCTAGGTTATCTATAACCAAAACATTGTATCCTTTAGAGAGTAAATGTCTTGTCATGTGAGAACCAATATATCCACAGCCACCAGTTACTACTATATATCCCATTAGAATGGTTTAATATTTATGTCGCGATTATATCTCTTCTTAGCAAAGAATTGAAAAGATTCAAAGTCCTGTTGCCTTGATCTAAATAATGATGACAGATTCCAAGCTTGACAACAAAAAACACCCTGGAATTAGTCAGGGTGTTAGTATTACAATCTTTTAATAGATTTCCTACTGGCTAGAATCTTTTTGCACATTAATTAATAGTAATTTATATTCTAATAATATATTTGCGATTGCTGCAGATCTATACTTAGTTACTACGTCACAACCCCCAATTTCTGCAGTGACTTTAGACTTTTCTGTTACAGTATATGATGCAGTAATTGAATCTCCATCTACAGATGGTGTTCCGGATACTACTTTAGTAGTGCCTGACTGTTCGCCAATTACATTAAATGTTCCTCCTGAAGCCGCAATAGCATCATCAATACTTGCTGAGTCGGTAACAGGATCTGCATGCATTAATTGTCCCTTAAGTTCAACAACATCTCCTTTTTTTACTTTTATTGGATTCCCTCCATTTACTTCTACAGTTCCAATTCTTTGACATATTCCTGAGTCTCCATATAATGAAGCGTTAATAGTATTTGGATTGGTTACTAATAATAACCCAGCATATGCTAATCCTGCTATTAACATTGTTCTTATGTTTCTAAAATATACTCTAGGAGCATAAGATACTGATGCTTCAACTGGTACTTCACTAACTTGTGAAAGATTTTCCATAATAATATTTTTAAAATTATGAGGTGAGTATAACGCTACAGGATAATACTTGTCCAGTTTTTTTTATACTTTTTTGAAAATATAAATAACTGTAATACTTTGTCTATCTATCTATGCCTTTTTATATCAGTTGTTTTTTTACCAAGATCAATCTTGCTATCACGATTTACCATCATACTATTATTATCATTTTGCACTATTGGGAAACGTGCTTTGAATAGTGCTTTAACATCAAGCTGATCTACGCCTAGATCTGTAGATAAAAGACAATCTCCTTCACCAGGTATATTTATTGCAGCAGTAATTTTGGATGTATCACTAAATGGTGCGGTTGCTTGCATAAGTCCATCACCTGTCTCAAAACCATCTATTCTTCTGGAATTTCCATCTAGAGTGAGAGCATAAAAACGTCCAATGACTGCTCCCGGAATCCTTTCGATATCAATATGTGGAAATTCTTCCATTGCATAAAGACTAACTTCTGTATCTACACCATGCTCTATCTCTATTACCTTGTTGTAACCAGTCATCCACTCCTTTCCTGATCTAGTACAAGCTGGCATCTCTGATCCTAAGTATGAACCCTTTGATATTTCTACACCAAAAGTACTAGTGAGTAGAACTAATCCAGTAAAAAGACCTATCATACCCTTTCTATTACCTAGTGATAGTTTTGAAGGAGCTTGGTCTAGTCCTGGTGTCATATCTGCTGAATTCATTTTGTTATGCAATAAAAAATACTAAGAAGTTATATCACTACAAGTCATCTTTTGTCCACTGCGACTTTTGGAAAATATAAATAACTGTAATACTTTGTCTTTCTATTTATGCCTTTTTATATCAGTTGTTTTTTTACCAAGATCAATCTTGCTATGACTATTTACCATCATACTATTATTACCATTTTGCACTATTGGTAAACGTGCTTTGAATTCTTCTGTAACTTTTAGCTGATCCACGCCTGTACTTGTAGATAAAAGACATTCTCCGGCAGGTGTGTTCATTCCAGCAATAATTATTGATGATTCACTAAATGGTACGGTTGCTTGCATAATCCCATAAGTTGAGCCAATACCATCTAATACTCTGGATCTGCCATTTAGAGCGATAACATAAAAATGTCCAATGACTGCTTCCGGACTTCTTTGTATATCAGTAGGTGGAAAGGTTTTCATTGCATTAAGATCAACCATTGTGTTTTCACCATGCACTACCTTTATTTGCTTTTCGTAGTAATTCAACCATTCAACTCCTGATACCGTACAAGCTGGCATATTTGATGAACCCTCTGATATTTTTCCACCAAGAGTACTGGTGACTAGAACAAATCCAGTTAACAGACTTAGCATACTATTTCTAGTACCTCTTGATAGTTTTGAAGGAGTATTATCTATTACTAATGTCGTATCTGGTGAACTCATTTTATTATGCAATAAAAAATAGTAAGAAGTTATATCACTACAAGTCATCTTTTGTCCATAGAATGTCCTACATACTATTTAATCTCATTTCTAATATATGAGGATGAATGATAACTATGTGTTTTGTATCTTAAATTAAAAACTTAGAAATAAAAAAACACCCTGAGTGTTAATCAGGGTGTTAAATTCGTATACTTTGCCTAAGAATTATTAATTAGTTCTTATGGCTGGAATATATAAAGTTCTCTTAACTTCTACAGCTTGAGCTTTTTGGTTAAGTGTACAAAAGCTAGGGGCAGTTATAGTATCTACTGGAGTATTTCCGTTTGGAACGCCATTTAAAGTGAACATATCAGCACTTATACTTCCAGATTGAGTTAATTCAATAGTTGCAGACATTTCATCTGTTCTATCTCCTGATTGAAATACTTCTTTAATAATAGTCTCACCGTTGACATAACTAATTACAAATCTTCCTGCAAGTCCTGAATCTTTTGGACTGTTTGGTTTTTTATTCCCATTAGTTTTAGGTAAAATTCTCGCTACAATGTCTACAAATTGTCCTCCTTTTTGGAGTAATACTGTCTTATTTCCATTTGCAAGTACATCACCTGTAGCAGTACATCCAGTATCTGTAGGTGAATTTGTTTCTGCAATTGCAACATGTCCACCTAAATTTGCATACAGGGCAACTCCAATAAGGAGGGTTCTAAGACCTATAGATACTCTAGAAGGAGCATAATCTACTCTTCTAGTGATATCTGGTGAAATTACTGATGAATTCATTTTGTTATATATAAAAAATATAGTAAGTAATTATAACACTACAGGATACTATTGTCCATCCGGAATGGGCTTTTTATCCCTATGGATTATGTAACAAAGTAGTTTGGAAATAGTAACAAAATAGGATCACTTTTGTTAAACATCGTATATGAGGTATGTACTACTATATACTGATACTTTCTTAGGTAGGGTTATATAGTCCTTTATTTCATGATAATATGAAGGGAAGTTTTGACTTAATTAAACAAAATTTTATGAAAAAAATACTCATAATACTTATCTTCTTAATTGCATTCTTAACTTTAGGTTACATATTTGTAACTGGCTGGTATGCAGATGAAACTACAAAACCTAATAGTAGTGATAATTCTATTGTTAACTTTGAAGTAAAGCTTGGGGATACTCCAGACGTTGTTTCAAAGAAGTTACTAGATAATAACCTGATAACAAGTTCTGAGTTATTCCTATTATTTGTAAAACAAACTAGTCAATCTAGTAAGATTAAAGCTGGAACATTTCAGATTGCAAAGAATCTTAACTTTCAACAAATCTTGGATGTACTTAATAATCCCAAAAGTACTAATGTAAAGATTTTCTTTCCAGAAGGTTTAAGAGCAGATGAAATTGCAACAACACTTGCAGATGAATTTAGTAGTTATGATAAAGTCTCTTTTGATAAAAAAACATTCATAGATATTGTTAATAATCCAAGTAAATATTCACTAGATTCAAATATTGCTAAAACATATATTCCAAAAGGGAAAACACTTGAAGGATTTCTTTTCCCGGATACATACATGGTAGAACCAAATATTACTACACAAGCATTGGTTGAGAAATTATTAAATAGTTTTGAAACAAGATTTTTAGACTTATACAAAAATTCAAGTAAGAAGTATTCATTGTATGAAACTGTAACTCTAGCTTCTATTATTGAACGAGAGGGAAGAGGTGCTACTGAAAGAGCAAATATATCTGATGTTTTAGGAAAGAGATTGGATGGAAAAGGGGATGGAACTAAACTACTTGGAGCAGATGCAACACTTCTATACGAACAAAAGAATTGGAAATTTGTGATTACAAATGATACTAAAGCAAAAAATACTCCATATAACTCGTATTTAAAGCCTGGACTTCCACCAACACCAATATCTAATCCTGGATTAGAGTCCTTGAAGGCATCTATTAACCCAACTTCTAACCCATACTTTTACTATCTACATGGCACAGATGGTGTAATCCACTACGCTGTTACATATGCAGATCACAATAAGAATATAAGGTGCTATATTAACGGGAATACAAGCTTCTGTAATTAGAAAGTAATTGGGATTATTTCTCTTTCTTCTTACCCTTAAATATTTTAAGAGTTTTAAGTTTCTCTTTAATTGGTTGGAAGAGGATTAATATCTGTGATGCTACAAATATTGAAGAGTATGTTCCACTAAACATTCCAATTATTAAAGCTGCTAGAAACCATCTTAAAGATTCAGGTCCTAAAACAAAAAGTGCTAATAAGACTAAAAGAGTAGTAACTGTTAGATTAATAGATCTAGCAAGTGTTTCAACTAAACTGTTATTTACCACTGTTTTGTAATCTAAGGATCCGTACTTAATTACATTTTCTCTAATTCTGTCAAAGACAACGATAGTGTCATGAACAGAGAATCCAATAACTGTAAGAATTGCAGTAATGAAAAGTAAGTCTATTTCTGCACCAAAGTAATGTCCGAGTATTGCGAAAGCTCCAAGAACAATAATTGCATCATGAAGAAGAGCAAGCACAGCACTAACTCCAAACTCCCAAGATTTGAAAGGTGCTGTAACTTTTTTGAATGAAATTGTAAGAAATATGATAATACCTATGGATGCAAAAAGAATTGATAATAGTGCGCTTTTACTCTGATCAACTCCTACAGATGAACTAATTGTCTCAACTGCAACTCTTTTTGAACTTGGATAAGCTTTGATTATCTGAGCTTCTATAGCGTCTCTTTCAGTATCTTTTAGTGGTTCAAAGTACAAAGAATATGTATCTCCAGCAACAATTATCTTTGCAATTTTTTTATCTGTTCCTTGAAGTTTTGTCTCAACATCTTTAGTTTCAGGTTTACCAACAAGATTATATTCAATAATAGTTCCACCACTAAAATCTATTCCTAGTTTTAGTCCCCAAATACCAATAGCTACTATTGCTAAAGTAACTAAAGCAAGAGTTATCATTAGGTAGATCTTGTTGTATTTTACGAATTCTATTTTCATTTTCTTTTATAATTCCAAAGATTAGTTTTGTTTTTTTTCACTTCCTTCTTGTTTTTCCTTTTTAGAAATCCAAAAAGATTAGAAAATTTAAATTTTGTTTTAGGTAATTTCTCTGTACTTTTCTTTTCTTCCTTCTTTACAGGAGGAACAGAATTATCTTTCTTTAATACAGTTACCAAGAGCAGTTGTCTTGTAACACTAACTGCTGTGAAAAGACTTATTAGTACTCCAATTGCTAAGTTTATTGCAAAGCTTTTAACTACTACTGCACCAAAGAAGTAAAGAATTGTACATGTAATGAGTGTTGAAAGATTTGAATCTCTAATCGAAGTCCAAGCTCTTTCAAATCCAAGCTTGAGGGCTTGAGTTTTAGATTTACCTCTTCTAATTTCCTCATTCATTCTTTCGAATATTAAGACATTTGCATCTACAGCAATACCAACAGAGAGAATAAATCCGGCTATACCAGGAAGTGTTAGTGTGATAGGAATTAACTTATACAGGGATAATGTAATTAAAGTGTAGATAACAAGTGCAACTGATGCAATAAGTCCTTCTACCTTGTAGAGGAATATCATGAAGCAAATGACTAATAATATTCCAACTAATCCTGCAACAATGCTTTTATTTAGAGCATCTTTTCCAAGTGTTGCTTCAATAGTTTTTTGTTCAATAAGTTCTACTGGTGTAGGAAGTGCTCCACCTCTTAATTGTATTGCTAAATTATCTGCTTCAGTTTGTGTTAATCCATTAATTACAACAGTGTCTGATGCTCCTGAAGTTAATCCGAAGTCATCTGCAACTCTTGGACTTGAAATTATGTTTCCATCTAATACTATTGCAATAGGTTTGCCTCTATTGGCAGTTGCAAGTGCATTAAATTTACCTGCTCCCTCTGTTGTAAATACAAGTGCTACTTCTTGTTGGTTGGTAGCTGTAACAGTTGATGTGGTTTGTCCAGATAAGGCCTGTGCATTAGCAGTTTTTAAGTCTGCTCCTGTAATACTAGACTTGTCCCATTGAGCTTGAAGCACCATTGCAGTTGTAATTTGATTTTGTGGTATACCACTTAAATCTTCAGGTTGAGCTTTTTGTGAATAGAATTCAAGTTTCGCAGTTTCTTGTAATATCTTAATTTCATTATCTATATCTTTACCACTTCCTGGTAGTTCAACATTTATTTTATATTCACTTCCATTTATTGAACCATATATATTTGTTTCGGAAAGTCCAAACTGATTGACTCTACTTTCAATAACTTTTCTAGTCGCCTCAAGCTTTGCAGTCTTATCTGCATCGGCAACATTAGACATATCTGCTTTAAGTGAGATAAATGTACCTCCTTGAAGATCTAGACCAAGTTTAATATCTACAAGTTTTTGTACGTTACTTCCGAATAGATCTTGAAAGTTAGGTCCTTTTATGGTTCTATCAAATACAAAATTACCTATTTGGAACTTAACAGGTACAGTTGGAAAGCTAAGAAGTGTTGCTCCTGCTGTTACAAATATGATGAACCAGAGTAAAAAGCGGTTTAGTTTCATAGTTTTATATTAATATACACAAATTGCAGCAAATAATTTAACTTGGGGAATTGTACAATACAAAATCATTTTGTACAAAGTAAAGGGTACTATTTAATTTTCCACTTTTTGATATCTTTATACCTATTTTCAGGAAGCGTTATATTACTAGTGTCAAAATTCTGGATTCTTGTATTCACTGCGCTTAACATAATAGGGTAGTAAAGGAAAACTGCAGGTACTTCAGTATCAAGTATTTTAACAAGTGCTTCGTACTGATCCTTCCTTTGAGCTCTATCTTCAACGCTTAACCCTCTTTGTAATGCATCATTAATTCTACTTGATCTATTTCCAGTTACAGGGTCCTTTATCTTTATTGTACTTACATATCCTGAAAGATTCAGACCAGGATATGTTGTTGCATTTTCATGCCAGAATCTAATTCTGTCAGGATCGCTTGAAGTTTCAACACCATAGAGAAGTACATCAAATTCTCTATTAGCAACTGTAAGGTCTTTAATATCCGTTGCACTTTTTGCTGTTAAGTTCACTCTAATTCCAATTGCTTCAAGATCATTTTTAATAGATTCAGCGACAATCTTCTTTGTATCTGAATCAAGATAAGTAATATTTATTTCTATCTCTTTCCCGTTCTTTTCTCTTACTGAAGTCTTGTTATTTATTATCCATCCATTACTATCTAGTAGTTTAACTGCTTTATCTTTATCATAAGTTAATGTACCTTTTGGTTCTACCCAAGATATTGGAGGGATAGTTGTAAGAGCAGGACTAGCAAGATTACCAAGGTCAGATATCATTGCAGTTTTATCTATTGCATGAGCAATAGCCTGCCTTATTTCTAAGTTACTATATATAGTATCCTTTTTATTAAGGTTAAAATACAAAGCCCAGTATTGTCTATATATAGGTAAACTTTTTTGAAGAGTAATATTTTTGTTTCCTTCAAGATCAGAAATAAAGTACTGAGAGAGATTGTTAAATATATGTATTTGACCAGATTTAAGTGCAATTACTGCATCCTTTTCAGTATTGTAAAGGTTTAACTGGTAATAGTTTGCAAGAGGTCTTCCTCCCCAGTATTTGTTATTTGCAGCGAGTACTACACGATCTTCGTTAACTGAAAGCAATTTATATGCTCCAGTTCCAATAGGCTCTTTGTTAATAGGGTTGTTTTCAAGTTTATTAACAGTAACTCTTTCGAGAACATGCTTTGGCATAATCCCTATATTAATTAACTCTAGAAAATTAGCCACAACGCTTTCTTTTACAAACTCTACTGTGTAGTCATCAATTTTATTTACTTCTGTTTTTTGAATTGTTTGTGAAGCAATGTTATTGTCGGCTCCAACATTTGTAAGTCTTCTATATGTTTCAATAACATCGTCAGCTGTAAACTTTTCTCCATCATGCCAGGTAACATTTTGTCTTAATTTAATTGTGAATTTTTTACCACCATCTGATGTTGTATACGACTCAGCTAGAAGGGGAGTTATATCTCCATTTGGAAGAACAGTGAAAAGAGATTCATAAATTATTTTAGATAAACTTTTATTTATCTCATTTGTATTTCCTATGATTGGATTTACTAGAAGTGTTCCATTAAAATCTGGATCTTTAACAAGTCCTTCTATAATAGTGTTTGAGTGGTTGATCAAAAGAAGCCCATTGTCTGTAAGAGCCATAAATGAAAGTGTGAAGGTGACAAGAAGAACGATAATTATACTGAAAGGTCTTGCTCTCATAAACCATCTCCAAACGGAACTTGAATTTACAAGTTCAGTATGGTCAGTAAAGAAATATGGGTAGAACCAAAAGAAATCCCTAATTTCTGAAATTACCTTTTTAATGAAACTCCAAATTTTAAGCATTTAGGCAGTCTTGTTTAATAAGACATTTACTACACAAGTAGAAACAAATAATATCGCTGAAATAATAGTAGCGTTAAATAGAAACTTTTCAATACCTCTTCTTGATCTATAGAAATCTCCACCACTTGAAGATCCAAATATTGTACCTAATCCAGATCCTCTAATTTGTAATAGAATAGTTACAATAAGGAATACCCCCAGAACAATAATTGCGTATGAAGAGATTTGTTTTGCATCCATAAAAATATATTAATATTTACTTTCTTAACTCATCCATGAGTGCGTTAATTGTACCACAGAGTATAGCAAAAATAGCTAAAGTCGTATTTTTATCTAGTATAAAATCTTTTATTACCACCACATCTGTTGAAAACCCTTTTAATATTCCATCTTTGAATGCAATAACAGGGGTAAATGTGTTAAGTAAAAAGAATAGCACGATAGATAGGAGACATGAAAATACAATTGATGTAAGGATATTTTCTTTTAATGTTAAGAACCTAATTACTCTACTTGATGCTTGCATGAATACTCCAAAAGCTCCACCAATAATTATATATCCAAATAATCCATCTCGAACGGATACCCCCGAAAACAAGGTAGATAGTACCCAAAATATTAAGATACTTACACAAACTAAATAGAATCTTAACTTTATCATGGAACTTAATTTTAATATGTATTATATTCTGTACCTATATCATACCAAATTTACATAACTTTTCTGTTAAACAAATAATATGACAAAATTCAAAAAAACTTATGAGGAAATGGTAACTGCAAATAAACCTATGTTTGATGACTTCACTAAAGTGCATTCGGACTATGCGAAGAATTCTAAAAAACATCAAGCTGAGTTCAATATTCAAGGAGCAAGAATATTGAGAGTTATTAAAGATTACGAAACCAGACTTTGTGGTAAATCTGAAAATTCAGGATTTGGATTATATTCTTCAAAACTTGCTGAGAAGTTCTGGGTTGAAATTAGATCACATTATCCACTAATAGATATGGTAGGGGTAAAGATAAAATAATATTTACTTAATTAACTCCCTTTTATCTTATCTATAACTTGAGCTTCATTTCCAATATATTTAACTTTAAGTGAGTTGATATTTAGATTTGGAAATCTTTTAATCCAGTTCTTAAATACAGCTGGAAGTTGATTCTTGTCATACATTGTACTTGTAACAACGACTTCATTTGTTTGTGAATCATAATCTACATTGAATTCTTGGGATCGGAAGGGAAGTGCACCAATGAAATCTGTAATTCTTTCTGGGATTTGTTCTAATCCGTTCGATGCTACACTCGAAACTGAAGAAGAACTAGAAGATGTCGTAGTTGCTTGATTAGTATTTTGTTTGTTATTCGAAAAAAAGATAAGTATAAACACAGAAATGGCTATTATTACGAATCCAAGTGCGCTTAGAAAGAAGATTAATTGTTTATTGTTTTCCATCTTAATGTTCATACTATTTTGCTGTTCTAATAGAATTAACTAGGTCAACAACTCTTCCACAGTAACTTTCACCAATAGTCATACTACTAAGTCCACCACTTGCAAGTTTTGCACTATAGTCTGGATATGCTAAACAACCTCCGCCTCCATGATAATTCTGCGCGATTTTAAATATTGTTGCATCATCCCAAGTAGTCGTTCCTCCGCTTGCATTAGAAAACTTTGTCATAGATCCACATAGAGCATCACCAAATACTGCTCTATCTGGAGCATTGGATGTTTTTAGTCCAAGAGTACCAAGTGCCTTTCTACAACTTATAAATTTAGGATCGTTAACAATACTTCCATTCCAAGTTCCTATTTCAAATTGAGTTGGTCCTCTTGCATCACAGCACTGAACAACACCTGGATAGTTATATTTTACGGCAGCATCGTTACAAGATTTTCCAGTACTAGCTGCTTTACATGCGTTATAGTTTGCAAGTCCAGAATCTTGTTGATCTGCAAGTGTCACTGAATTTGGATCTTTGCCTGCACCTTCTAAATTACATCTTGCACATATTAAATTGTTCTGATCTTGTACTTTTCCATTTAAAATATCACTTCCTGTTGGTAATCCACATCCAGATTCAGTATTCCATATACTTGCTAATATCTCTTTTGGAACTCCAGAAGATTTTTCTGCTGCTGAGAAAATAGATTGAATCTTAGGATCATTATACGCAGAACATATTTTATCTCCTGAGCCATGTAAGAATGTTCCATTTACACTACTTACATTTGAGGTATCTGGTTTCTTACAATCCTCTGCTGTTAATCCTGCCTCAGTCTTTTCTTTATCTGTAAGCCAACCATTTTGACAAAGATAAATAGCAAGTGGATCTTTCTGCTCAGCGTCACAGTAACACATTGTAGGATCTGAATTATCTCCTGATCCACAAGATTTTAAGGCTAAGGCATCTAAGTTTGCAGTACTTAATGTTGTTCCATTCAAATTAACATTAGTAGTTGCTCCTGTAGCTGTATTATTAAGATAAAAGTAATCTGCCTTAGAAAGTCTTTCGTTAATTGCCGCTACTGTTCCAATCCATGGAAACTCTGAAGTAGATATTGTGTATGTTTTATCTGCTTCAGGTTTCAGAGCAGATCTTTTGTAACTCCATTGAACATGATTGTTAGGGTTATAGCATTGATCAAGATTACCTGTGTAATATTCTTCCTGATGAGAAGCTACAGTGTAATTTCTTGTATACACCTTTGCTTGAACAGAGATATCTTTGTGGCATATTCTTAATGCATTACTTATTGGTGTAGTTCCACCAACACTATTTCCTGTAGTTGTTGTGCTATTTAATTTGTACTGAAGTCTATTACTTTGTTCCCATGCAGTTCTTAATATCCTCATCATTCCGCTTCCTGAATCTACATTTGCAGAAGCTGTTTGTATTTTACTTAAGAATGAATAATCTTTTGTAAGAGGAAAGTATGCAAATGCAAATTGGGAACCACCTGACGAGTATGCTGAAGCGTTTGTACCACCACCACCATTAAATTCTGGATCTGTATCTACCTTTCTTTTATTTGATGCTAATTGACACCAAGCTCTATAGCAGTCTTTTGAAACTGTTGTTAAATGATTATCTTTATATGCTGATCCCGGTTTTCCTGGTGGAATTAGATTAGAATCCATTCCAGAATAATCTGTAACTGTTGCACCACTTCCATCTGTTACTGTGAAATTAACTCCAGGTACTCCACCTTCTGGATAACCATCACATCTTCCATGAGAATAGTCTTGATCATAATTTACAGCAATTGGATATTCATTATTCTTAAATGTCATTGGTTTTCCACCAGCTCCAATCAAGTTCTTATCATATTCAGTTATATTAGAACAACTTACAAAATAGTTTTGTTCTAACTGTGCTCTACTTACTGCTGCTTCTTCACTTAATATCTCAGATGCATTGAATTGAACTTTGTCTGTCTTTGCATCAGTCTTTATTGCTTGATAATTCTTATAGTCGGGTATCGCACCACCTTGACCTACTTGATCATTAACACTTGAAGAATATACTGTATATTTAGTCATGCCAGTATCGTCAGTTCCATTTGCTCTAATGAGTTTTGAATCAGATGAACTTTTGCCGGAAGCATTTGCATATGGTGTTGCAAGTTCGCCTATACTTTTTATTGAAGTCTTACTATTCTCCAGTTCCAGTCTTCTTCCTGCAGGTGACATGTCAGCTTTAACACTTGAATTTGGCACTTTATACGTAACATTTAAAAAGTCTTTTGGTTGATTTAATACGTCTGGATCTGTTGTTGAGTAGTCAAAGAAATCTCTACTATATAGATCTATTGCGCTTCCAAGTTGTGGAAATGCTATTTGAGTTTTAGCTCCACCATTACCAGGTAAATCTATTTGAAGAGTTGCATCGGATTTTCTAGAAAAATCTACATTATCTTGGTATGACATTCTCTTTAAAGATCCTCCATACTGTGTGTAGTTTAATTCATCTGTTCCATTTATGCTTGTATTTGAAAGAGTATTAGCAAGAGGGATATTTACTTGCACTGTTGTTAACATGTCAGATTTGAATACTGCATCTGTAAGCATGTTGGTAATAGTTATGTTTCTAATATCTTTCTTATCACAGACAACACCAAGTCCATTGTATGTATATTTAATACAAACTGTTTTAGTCCATGGCTTAAATGCAAGAGCAGACTCCTTATCAGTATTCTTTATAGAATCTACCATGTCATAGTATGCAGTTTTTGTATCTGATGAATCTGCATTTACTGTTGCCACTTTATTGTTATCTGACCCATCTGCTTGGTAGTTACATTGTCTTGTAAATACATTTGAGCAGCCTGCGCTATTCAACATATCTATTACTTGTGCCTCATAGAATACTGGCCATCCTAGATTCATAGAAACAGGTTCAGTTTTAATCTTCTTTTCAGTTACATTACCACTAGCATCCTTTGAAGAAACAGTTACTGTTTTGTACCTATTATCTGTCCCTGCAAGTTTTGTAAAATTTTCAGCATCATTTGCATCTTTTCTCGCATACATATTCTTTGTATATGGTTGGAAGTCTCTGTCTGCAACAGGATTTCCTGTCATTGCAGTTAAATCACTAAGTGGAAGAGAATTGAAGGGGAGTATTGCTCCTATTTGGGGATTGTTTATAAATTGATCTACAAAAGTATATCTATATTGTTTAGCTTCAGCATCTGTATAAGCAACTACACTGTCAAAGCTGTTACTTGAATTTCTTACTGCATCTCCTCCTTTACTAAATACATTTTCAGGTCCACTTTCAAGTACATATAGTTTCTTTTGTCTAGTTTGAGCATATTCCAATCCTTGTTTAATATCTGCAACTGTATATAGGTTAGTTGCTATTCCATCTAATTCACCAAATATAGCTCCACACTTGATCATCCTGGAAAAGTATCCTCCCTTTGCTCCATTACAACCTGCACCACCACCTCCACCTGCGTTACTTGGTGCGTCGTAATACTTAAGAGCTGTTGAAGATTCTGCTCCATCTGGAACATTTTGTACTTCAGGAGATAATAGATTTATTCTACTTCTAATTCCAAAGAAGAATGCTTCTTTAGGCATTGCTCCACTTGCAGAAAGTCCTGGATCTGTAATTCCGAGTTCCAATAAATTTTTATTTACTTCATATGAATCAGATACTTCGTTAATAAGGGAATTCATGAATGCTGTTTCTCCTGATGGAGTTCTCCATTCAGCAGCATTAGGTTCATTATGTCCTGCAATTACCCAAAATGGAGATGTCTTTGCACCTCCCCCCTGATCGTCTTTCATAAGTTCATAGGAAAGCAAAGTCAGATATTTTCCTAACTGTTTTCCATCATTCGCCATTGTGATATCACTTGCTCCTTGTGGTCCTAAACCATTACATTCAGCTCCATTACATATACGTATAATTACACTAGTACCAGATTTTCTAAAATCTTGTATAAGTTTTTTGATTTTAGTAATTCCCTCGTATCCGTTAATTTCGTTAATATCTTTTAAAACTGTAAGCACCCATCCAAAGTTTAGTCCTCTATTAAATGTATTATTTCCAGCATCTACTTTTATGAGGTCACCAATATTTGCAGCAGAATTTGCACCAAGTTTACATGTAGTAGTTGGAGTTCCTGCTTCTGTTGCAGTAGTAACACCACTTACAAAACTTGCAGCCCCAGCTGGTGCTTGCGTACTTACTGCATTAGCATCACTGCTTGAAAAGAATCCAAATATGAAAAGAAAGAATAGGGTAATTGGAAGAATCGTTAATACTATATATATAAGTTTTTTTTTGTCCTGCCTAATTTCCAATCTATATCCATCATTAACTATTTCTCAATTATATATATTAATGAAAAGCGAGTAAACAAAATATGCATAAAGAAAATACACTTCAATATTTGTGTATATATTGTAACTAGTTTTGTGAAGTATTCACGAAATTAATTTTGTGATAGTATAAAAAAGAATAAAAATATTTTTATTTGTACGTTCATATTTATGAAAAAAAATATATTTGGAATCTTTCTTGTAGGAATTATTGTTGTTTCCACACTCCTTTTCAGTGTTGCCCTCTATTACAAGTCAGATTATGATAATCGAACAAAAGCATCCACAGCTTTAAATTTTGTAGGCTTACCAATTGCAAATTGTCCAACTGCCATTTTAAGAGTTCAACCAAATTCACAAACACCATTATCGCAAACTTTAACTGTAACACCAGGGCAATCATTCAAAGTAGTTGCAGCAGATAGTGGTACTAGTAAAACAGTAACAAGTGTATCTATTCAAGTTCAAAAACCAGATGGAACTGTAGCTTCAGTTGGTGCTTCAGGTGCATTTGAAGATGCTTCATACACAGTACCTGGTGCATATATTTTTATAGGAACAATTGGAACTACATGTAAAACAAATACTGCGACTGTAACAGTAAGTGGAACAGGATCTTCTTCTAGTGGATCAGTAGTTGTGGCTCCTGTCGTAACAGTGCCAACACTTCCAGCAACAACTGGTGCAACAAAGACTGTTTGTGCATCAGGCTGTGACTATCAAACACTTCAAGATGCAGTTAAAGTAACTCCTGAAAAGGGTAAGCTATATATTAAAAATGGAACATATACAACTAACTTCTTCTTCACTGATCAAGGTGCAAAAGAGGTGACCATTGAAGGTGAGAGTGTAGATGGAGTAATCATAGATGGCTCATCTAATGCAGCTAATGTTTGTAATACTTTAACTTTAGGTAAATTGGGTGGTATTTATGTTGTTAAGAATTTAACAATAAAGTCATCTGGTGGATGTTCAGGAATTTCAGTAGGTGGGGATAATAACACAGTAACAAATGATGTTAATTTCACTGCAGATAATATCAAGGTAATTGGAAGTAAAGGTGCTGGAATATATTTTAAGGGTGCATCAATTGGTAAAATTACTAATTCAACATTTACAACTTCAGCATTTGCTGGTGTAAGTGTTCATGGAAGTGCTCAGGTGAATGTAAGTGGATCAACATTTACGGGACAATTAACACAAGCAATAGATTTGAAAGACAGTTCAAAAGCTACATTTACATCTAATACAATAGATAATAATGGAACATCAGCTATAGAACAGGTATTAATAGCAAATACAGCAGTTGCAGGATTTACAACAAACACATTTAAGAATACAAAATATACAGCATTCCAAGTAAAGAATACTGCAAAATTACTTTCAACAAATGATATTTTTGATGGTACTACATTACCTACGAAATATATTAAAGATTCAACAGCAGAAGTTAGTTTAATTAATACTTCAGGAACATCTTCTTCAACTATTGGGGGAGTATTGGATGTAAGTTGTGTAAACTACGACTTCAACAAGGATAAAGCCATAGATATAATGGATTTTGCAACTTGGAGACCTTGTTATACAAAGAAAGGAGATGCAATTGCAACAAGTGGTTGTAGTTATGCTGATATTAATTCGGATAAGTCTGTAGATATTATGGATTTTGCTAGCTTTGTTGTAGCTCTAACAAATTACAGAACTACAACAAATAAAGCTTGTGTTAAATAAAATGATTTTCAAAATATATTATTTTTAATTACTCTGCCAAGTGAAGAAAAATATAACTAAGTTCGGAAGGATTCTTACAATTACATCAATCTTTATCTTTTTACTTTTGAGTGTAATTCCATCTCCTGTCAGAGCATCTGGGAATGTATTAATAACCCTATCACCAGCGAATGGAACGATAGGATTATCAGAGCAGACAATAAATGTTAATTTGGATACAGCAGGAACAGCAATAGCGGTTGTAGATCTCTATATATCATATGATCCAGCAGTATTAAGTGTAACAGCTTCAAAAGGTACAATTGCGGAATTTAATAATAGTGGAGTGTATGCAGCCGGAGACTTTTCAACAGGTCTTATGAGGATTCAAAATGGAATGCTTACTTCATATACAGGGAGTGGGTTATTAGCAGTATTAAAGGTGAAGACTCTTTCGGCAGTTACAACAGCACAAGATACAACACTTACGATAAATTCAAAATCAACAGCTACTTTACCAACGGATGTAACTTTGACTAATCAGTTAACACCAGCAACAATAGGATCGACATTTACATATTCAGCTGATCCTGCCTATACAAGAAAAGATTTACCTTCAACAGCACTTTTTGATAACAACTTAACTTCACTTTTAGCAGAAATGTTAATTGGAATCTCACTAGTAGCACTTGTCATAAAAGTTACAAATATTAAGAAAAAAGATATAGAATCTTAAAATATTTATATAGTTAAATAATTAATATATTTTAAATGAAGAAAAAATATCTAGTCATCATTGGAATAATTGCTTTGTTTCTAGTTGTACTAATAGTTGGTTTTGCACTTTATTACAAAACTGATTTGGATAATAGAACAAAAGCTAGTGTCATTAATAATGACACTCCAAATAACGAGTATAAAACTTGGGCTATGACTTCTTCAAATTCTTCAACATCGGCAATGTATACATATGATACAACTGCACTTACAATTGATAGTACTGGTGCCTATCCTCAAGCTTTAGTTAATAAGGCAAATACAGATTGGAGTGCTGTTCCTATTACTCCATCAGGTTATATACTAGCTGGGACACAAGCTACATATTCTGCAACTGACTTTTTAGTTATGAAGTATGAGGCAAAATGTGCAAATACTGCAACACCTACTGTTGGGTTAACATCTCCAGCAGATACTTCTTACGAAACATATTCTGACTATAAAGCGGCAGATACCTCTAATCAGTGTACAACCGCAAATGGTAGAAGTGTTGTGTCTCTTCCTGGAGGGTATCCAATTGCGCATATATCTCAGACAGAAGCAAAACTCAGATGTAGTAGTGTAAGTATAAATGGAAAGCCATTACATTTAATTACAAATGATGAATGGATGACAATAGCTAGAAATGTTGAAAAAGTTCAAGCTAACTGGTCAAGTGGAACAGTTGGAACAGGTTCGATGTTTTCAGGACATAATGACGATACTCCATCAAAGGTGTTAGTTGCTTCTCCTGACGATTTACAAAGTAAAATAAATACTGGACCTAATGAACAAGTTCGAACATTGGCTCTTGCAAATGGACAACCTATTTGGGACTTTGCTGGTAATCTTTGGGAGTGGACTGATAATACAATAACTGGAATAAATCAGCCTGTTGGTACAGGTACTGATACGGGATTTAAGAGTAGAGAGTTTACAGCTTTAACAACATATGGTACAGGCTTAACTGCTGATCAAATTAAACCTTCTGTAGCCACATATAATTCAACAAAAGGAGTTGGACAAATATATTCTGGAAAAATAAGTTCAACAGACTCTACAAATTATGGATATTTACGTGGAGGTTCATTTAGAGATAATTCAATATCTGGTGCATTTGCAATGAATTTAAACTATCTTCCAAGTGATCAAAAGGAATTTATTGGTTTTAGATGTGCAAGTGAACCATTTACAATTACTAAACCTGCAACATATAGTGCAACAGCTGACAATGAGGTTGCAGCACCTCCATTACTTGATGTGAAATTTATAAACAAACTTGACTTAGCAGATACTTCAATGTACGAAATGAATTTAGATGTGTATAATCCTGGCCCTGAAAGTGATGTTAAGCTATTTTACTTTGGTCAAACAATCCCTACAAAATATACAGACATTAGTGCAACAAAAGCAGCAGGGTGGAAAAGGTTATCTGCTTCAATTAAGGGTGGAGTTGGGGTAAGAGGATTTGGATTTGTTTTGAAAGCTGGAAAAACAATTAAATTTGCAAAATTTAGTATTATAAAAGAGCCGACTATATTTCTAGCGGGATCGTATTCATTTACAAATTTGAATAAATGGAATAGCTTTTGTGAAGGTACTTTAGGTGTATCAACATCAGGCAGTTCTGCATGTACAACAAACCCTGGCTTCGACACTAGAGATTCAACAAAAGGTAAAATTACTTATCAACTTTGTGATAATGATGGGTCTGTCTGTGAAACAGGATCAACTTGGAAATACTGGAATGGTTCTGCATGGGTTAATGCAACAAGTAATATGAATTCAAATACATCAGCAGAATTGTCAAATCAAACTTTTATGCAAGCATTTCCAACTGCCTCAAAGAAAATATCCTTTAAAGCTATATTTTCAATTAGTGCGACAGCGACAGCAGCTAATTATCCTAAATTACCTCATCTTTCCATAGGATTAACAACTGGTGCTCCAGGACTTCCAACTGCAAATTGTCCAACTGCAATTCTTAGAGTTCAACCAAATTCAACAACACCTCTTTCACAAACATTGACAGTTAATCCTGCACAATCATTTAAGGTTGTAGCAGTAAGTGGTGGAAATACTGATACAACTGTTGCCATTCAAGTTCAAAAACCTGATGGTAGTTTGGAATCAGTTGGCTCTGCAGGAGCATTTGAGAATGCATCCTACACTATACCTGGAGCATATGTTTTCACTGGAGTAATAGGGACAACATGTAAGACAAATACAGCAACTGTAACAGTTACGGCAACTGGTGGTGGCTCAACAGCCTCTTCAACTGCATCTACTTCTTCTTCAGCATCTACAAATAGTAGTAATAACACATCAAATGATGTTGTAACAACAAGTAGCTCAGGATCTACTACGTCATCAAATATTCATGCTTCTTGTGTTGCATATGATTTTAATAATGATGGAAGGATAGATATTATGGATTTTGCAAAATGGAGAGCTTGCTATCAGAAAAAAGATGCTCAAATTGCATCAAGTAATTGTGGATTTGCCGATATTATTAAAAATAATGTTGTGGATATTATGGATTTCGCTAGCTTCGTAGTAGCTCTAACAAATTACAGAACTACAACAAATAAGGCTTGCGTAAGATAAATTTATTAATTATTAACACTGCCAAATGGAAAATACAAAAAATACAAAATCATTAATTGTTGTTGTCGCAATAATAATGATTTCCTCGTTACTAATTTTCGGTGTTTTACTATACGTAAGAGGGCAAAATGTAAAAGTTGCGAACTCTAATTCAGGTGTTGTATCGAATGTCTCTTCAAGTACTAACTCAAGCTACAAAGTTCCTACACCAACTGGAAATGTTGTTGTTTCTATAGATAAAGTTGGAACAAATAAATATAATTTAAACCTAAATACTAATGGAACTAAGGTTACAGCATTAGATTTGAGATTTGCTATTTCAGATGGATCGTCTATTGTTATTGCCAATAAAGGTGTTATTACAAATTTAAATGATTTATTCTTAGGCAAAACTGAAAATGGAGAACTAACTGTTCAAGCAGGAAATCTAACTGGATTTACTGGAAGTGGAGTTTTAGCAACTCTATCTTTAGCAGATACAAGTAATAGGGCATCCCCAACGTTATCATTAGAATCCACTTCATTTGCTAATGCAGGAGTAGATATGTCTTTAAATGAACTTTCAAACACATTGGTTAATTATAATTTTACATTGGAATAAATATAAATAATAATACAAAGTAGAATAAAATTTGAATCTACTTAAATGAAATTGAAAATGTCAAAAATTATAAATGTTTTTAGTGTTGTTGTAATTGCTCTATTTATTTCTATTGGATTCTTTCCAACTTCTGTAAATGCAGCAGGGAGTGTAACTTTAACCTTATCACCAGAGAATGGAACGATAGGGTTAACAGAGCAGACGATAAATGTAAATATAAATACAGCAGGGACAGCGATATCAGTAGCAGATGTTTATATATCATATGATCCAGCGGTATTAAGTGTAACAGCATCAAAAGGTACGATTTCAGAATTTAATACTAGTGGACTATATAATGGAGCAGACTTTTCAACAGGTCTAATGAGGATTCAAAACGGAACATATTCTTCCTATACAGGAAGTGGGTTATTAGCAGTATTAAAGGTGAAAACACTTTCTGGAGTATCAGCCCAAGATACAGTATTAAAGATAGATTCAAAATCAATAGTTACATTAGGAACGGATGTGAGTTTGACTAATCAGTTAACACCAGCAACACTTGGAACATCTTTTACATATTCGGCTGATCCTGCTTATACCTCTAAGGATCTCCCATCAACTGCCATATTTAGTGATAATAGGCTAGCAATTATTTCGGAAATACTTCTAGGATTTACTTTAGTATTTTTTGGAGTAAGAGCGATAAAAATAAAGACAAGAAAATCAGAAATATAATTTGAAATTAATTCTTTTTTCTGCATAGATAAAGTCCCAATAATCCCATATTTATTGACATCATACTCGATTATTTACATAATGTTAGTATATATATTTGTATCCATTTCATAAGAAATTGGGGAAGATTTTCAATAAAAAAACAATCATTAAATTTACTTTAAGATCCACACTGTTAGTCTTAGGTTTGTTTCTTATCTTTCAAATAGTCACTTCAATTCTTCTAAAGAGCCAGTTTATTGATACTGTCGTATCTAATCCGGGTGAAAATATAGGGAAAATTCAAAGAAGCCTTACTAAATCTGACATCCATCTTCAAAAAACAAATTATGCTGCGACTGATGAGCTAAAAGTTGAGTTAGGTAGATATGTTCCAGACAAACTTTTTGTTTATTCCAAGAATGCCAAAGGAGATAGAAAACAATTAAAATATAAAGTAGATGCAAATGGTCTTTTGTTAATTAATCCTCCTAGTGAGATGACTCCAGGTGTTAACACAATTGAAATTACAGATGGAACCGAAGTTGTGTATACAAATAATTTTGAATGGGGAGTTCTTGCGTTAAATACAAACAAAGATAGTTACCTAGTTGGAGAAACTGGTGATATTCAAATGTCTGTTCTTGACGATAAAGGTGAGATGGTCTGTAAAGCTCAAATGACATTACAAATTACTTCTCCATCTAAAGTTGTTACGACTTTATCTACAAAAGATAAAACAATTGCAGTAACAGATTATTGTAATAAAAAAGAATTTACCCTAGTCCCAGACTACAAGGCTAGTTATAAATTTGATGAAGTCGGAGATTATACTTTTCAACTAAAAGCAATAACTCCTAATGGCGAGCGAAGTATGGATTCTGTAGTTAGTGTAAAGGATAGTTTAGACTTTCAAATTACAAGAATAACTGCAACTAGAATATATCCTGTTTTAGAATATCCAGTAACTATCAAAGTCAAATCTAAAAATGATTTCATAGGTACTATTGTTGAGCAAGTTCCAAGTTCTTTTAATATAAAAAATATTGAGGGAATGGATGGACAAGATAAATCGGAAGTAGCTGGAGGTGAAACTTCTCAAAAGATTTCATACAAAGTAGATATGAAAGCAGGAGAAGAAGTTACTCTTGGATATACATATAAAGCACCTGAAATAAGTCCTGAGTTTTACAACTTAGGGAAGATTACTATTTCAGATGGAACATCAGATTTGTATGTAGAAAAAAGAATGTGGCAAATAGCAGTGGATAGTGTTGGATATACGTATCCTACTAGACTTTGGACTTCAGGGTTTGAACTCAATAGTACTACGGCAGATATGGAATACACTGCAAATATTGGAACAACTCCAACAATATCTTCAGGTACTGTAAGATCAGGAACGTATTCACTTAACACTACTTTAGGAGGCGCTGCAACGAGTGGAATTAGGTATGAATTTACGAGTGCTGCTGATACTGCAACTGCTACATATGCTAGAGCATATATTAGAATATCTACACTTCCAAATGGAACCATTCAAGTTATGTGTTTTAGGGATAATGCAGGTACATACAAGGAGTGTCTTCGTATGACAACAGGAGGAATTCTTCAGTTATATAATGAAGAAGACAATGCTCAAGTTGGATCTAATTCTTCTGCTCTTTCCACAAATACATGGTATAGGCTGGAGATGGAATTTGATTTTGGAACTAATGGAACGGGAAACACAATAATGTCAGCAAGAATTGATGGAGTAAGTTTCGCGAGATCTACAACACAAAATCTTGTTAACGGTATTACATTTTTGGATCTTGGTATTTTACAATCCGGAACAGCTAACTTCTTTTGGGATGATCTTGCAATTAACCAAGATTCATATGCAAGTCAATTCAACTGGCCAGGTAGTGGAAAAGTTGTAAATCTTCATCCAGATGGAAATGGTACAAATACAGCATGGACTAATGATTTTAATAACGTAAAAGAAGTTACTCCAGATGATGCTGGCACTGTTATCACTTGTAGTGCTAATGGTCAACTTGAGGACTATACATTGCAGAATACCAGTACTCCTGGAATTGGTGCAAACGATATAATAAAGCTAGCTGCTGGGAATGTAAGAGTAGGAGGTGCTGCGTCTAATCTAGGTAACTCCTATTCTATTTCTCTTTTAAATGCAGGAGGAGGAATAGATACTTCAGCAACAGTAGCTATGGCAGTAACCACAACTTACTACACAAACGATGATACCTATCCTGAAAATCCTCCAATATTCTCATATGATGATCCTGGGGCAGCAAATTATGGAACTCTTACACCATCTATAGTAGACGGAATGACTGTAAGATTAAATGCAGTAGACTGTTCTCCAGTATTTAGTATTAGTACTGTTTGGGTAACTGTTGAGTATGTTCCAGCAGAAGGAGGAAGAGTATTTTCTTCAGGTTTTGAACTTCAAAGTGTGACTGCAGATATGGAATGGACAACAATTAATAGTACTCCAGCTATAACTACTGCAACAAAAAGATCTGGAGCAGCAGCTCTTCAGATAAACACACTTGCAAGTACAACAAGAAAAGCAGTTAATTATCAATTTGCTAGTGCAAATAGCAATGGTCCATACTATTTCCGAGCATACATATATATTAACACTGCTCCGAGTGCAGAAAATAGGATCATAGATGTAAGAAATTCCTCAGGTACAGCTATTGCATATATTACTGTAGATAATACAAGAGCTCTAAAACTTTATGATAACGTTGGAGTAATAGGCTCAGCTTCAACTGCTCTTTCTTTAACCACTTGGTACAGAATCGAAATAAAAGCGGATGCATCACTTGCAGGAGGATCTCAGGTTGTAGAGGGAAAAGTGGATGGTAATGTATTTGCAACAAGTTCTTCAAGAACTTTATCTTCTGGTGTATATCAATTGGGACTTGGTGGAAACTTGAATTCAGAAGCTCAAACAACAGGAGACTGGATATATGATGATGTTGCCATTAATCAAAATGTTGGTACAACTCAAAACGGATATCCAGGACCAGGTAAAATAGTTCACCTTCTTCCAAATGGTGCTGGAGACACTTCTGGATGGACAAATACGTATACAAATGTTGATGAAGTTCCTCCTAACGATATAACAGATTATGTTACTACTTCAACTCTTAATGCAGTATTTGAAGCTAACGTCCAAGATTCAAGTACATATACAATTGATGCAACTCAAACAATTAATTTAGTTTCTGCAGGAGTTAGAGCTACTGTAGACGTAAATTCAACTATGGCTTTTGCTCTAAGAATTAAGGATGGTACAGGGGGACCATTTTCAGAAAGTGGAAACGTTATGACTCCAAACACTACATGGTTTACGAATAATTCTGCTGCTCCAAGAAATTACCAACTAACATCATACACAAGACCAGAACAGGAAACTGCCTGGACATCATCGGCACTTGATGGAGCGCAAGTTGGTGCAAGGGAAACTGTAGATACTGCAAACAATATTAGGGTAACTTCTATGTGGTTACTTGTTGAGTATTCTCCTATTACAATAAATGTAAGTGGTACTTGTAAAGCATTTGATGAATCTACTGCATGTGGAGATACTGGAACTATTAGAGTTGCAGTGGGAAGCGTTTTACAACCACAGATACAACCAACAGTTGCAGGTACTTGGACAGTTGGAGAAATTACAAAACCTGCAACGAATGCTGTGGTAACTGTATACATTGAGGGAGCAGCTAACGCGGATAAAGCTGCGGCGGTGACAAAGTACGATGGTACTGGAGATATTACAAATATTGAACTAGATAAAGAGCATCTGATGTTAGGAAATACGGATAATGCAAATCTTTCCAATACAGATATCGGGACTTATGATAATAGTGTGTCGGGAAGTGCAGATGTATTTTTTGATAATTCAGGTACAACATTAACGGTCGATAATACCGGATTTTCTACTCAAGAAAAACTATATATATATCCTTCAAATACATATACACCTGGTGGGACTGTAAATACTTTTCATATGGCAAACAACGGGACTATATCTGCTGGTGCGAATACTATTAATGTTGCAGGTTCATGGGGGAATGCGGGTACATTTACTGCGGGAACATCCACGGTTAATATGACCAGGACTAGTGGTGGTGGAACATTAGGTCCTACTTTGACCACAACATCTGCATTCTATAATCTAACATTTAATGGCGTTGGTGGAGCATGGACTTTTGGTGCAAATGCAGCAACTGTAAGTAACGATTTTACAATCACGAATGGTACAGTAACTGCACCATCCACTACCTTAACAATAGGAAATAACTATTCTAATTCAGGAACTTTTACACATAATTCTGGAACTGTAACAATGAGTGCAACTGATGCAGGTAATACCTTAGCTGGGACTATGACAACAACCAGCTCTTTCTATAACCTAACATTCAATGGCTCAGGTGGAGCATGGTCATTTGCTGCAAACCCAGCAACTGTGGCGAACGATTTCACCATTACTTTAGGTACAGTAACAGCACCCTCAACAACACTGACTATAACTGGTAGTTATTCAAATTCAGGAACATTCACACATAACTATGGAATAGTTTTAATGAATTCAACAGCTGTAGGTAAAACATTAGTAGGAACAATGACAACAACATCAGCTTTCTATGATCTTACATTCAATGGCTCTGGTGGAGCCTGGTCATTTGCTGCAAACTCGGCAGATGTTGCAGGAAATCTCACAATAACTGCAGGTACACTTACAGCACCATCAACAACACTTTCAGTTGCAGGAAATTATTCAAACGCAGGAACTTTTACACATAATTCTGGAACAGTAAATATGAATGGAGTTGGTATAACAAATCCAAGTCTTTACTGGAACTTTGATGAAAATACAGGTACTGCAATTAACACAAAAGTAGTGGGGGGACAAAATGGAACTGCAGCAAATACATCATGGGTAGCAGGTAAATATGACACAGCATTAAGTTTTAATGGATCATCATCTAGGGTATATGCAACAAATAAGGCAAATTCACTTACAAATAACTATTCAATGTCTGCATGGATATATACGGCAACTCTTCCTCAAACTTCTCCGATGATAATCTATAACGGTAACGATTCAGGTGGATATGGTTTTGGAATTGGTAATGGTGGTGGTGGATCAGGTTCTAATCTTGTTGGATTACTTGGAGCAATCGTTTGGATAGATAGTGGATATACATTAAGCTCAAGTACTTGGTATTACGTTGCAATGGTAAGAGAGGCAGGAATTACTAAGTTTTACGTAAATGGAACACAGACATCAGGAACATCAGCCTCAACGCCATATGCACCAAATAATGCTTTCGAAGTAGGTCATGAACCATCTTATGCAGGAAGATATTTTAATGGAACTATAGATGAGCCAAAAGTTTATGACTATGCATTAACACAAGCTCAGATATCTGTCGCTAGGAATCAAGCGGTAAACGGATATACTATGTCTGGAACAATGACAACAACATCCAGTTTCTATAACCTAACGTTCAATGGCTCTGGTGGAGCTTGGACATTTGGAGCTAATAATGCAACTGTTGCAAATAACCTTACAATAACAGCAGGCACAGTAACTGCTCCATCGACAACATTAACTATAACTGGAAGTTATTCCAATTCGGGTACATTTACCCATAATTCAGGAACGGTTCTTTTTAATTCTACAACTACAGCAAAAACATTAGCAGGAGTAATGACAACAACGTCCAGCTTCTATAACTTAACATTTAATGGTTCAGGAGGTGCATGGTCATTTGGAGCAAATAGCGCAACAGTTGCAAATGATTTTACAATAACATTAGGTACGCTAACGGCGCCGTCAACAACATTAACAATAACTGGTAATTATTCTAATTCGGCAACATTTACTCACAATTCTGGAACTGTAACATTTAATTCAACAACGACAGGAAAGACGTTAGTAGGAACAATGACAACAACTTCCAGTTTCTATAACCTAACGTTTAATGGATCAGGTGGAGCATGGTCGTTTGCTGCAAATAGTGCAACAGTTGCAAATAACCTTACAATAACAGCAGGTACAGTAACTGCACCATCGACAACATTAACTATAACTGGAAGTTATTCCAATTCGGGAACGTTTACACATAACTCAGGAACGGTATTATTTAATGCAACGACAACTGGAAAAACACTTTCTGGAACTATGACAACAACTAGCTCTTTTTATAATTTAACATTTAATGGTTCAGGAGGTGCATGGTCATTTGGAGCAAATAGCGCAACAGTTGCAAATGATTTTACAATAACATTAGGTACGCTAACGGCACCATCAACAACATTAACAATAACTGGTAATTATTCCAATTCGGCAACATTTACCCACAATTCTGGAACTGTAACATTTAATTCAACAACAACTGGAAAGACGTTAGTAGGAACAATGACAACAACGTCCAGTTTCTATAACCTAACGTTTAATGGATCAGGTGGAGCATGGTCATTTGGAGCGAATAATGTACTAGTTGTTTATAATTTCACAATAACAAATGGAACAGTAACAGCTCCATCTACAACTTTAACGATAGGAAATAATTATTCAAATTCAGGAACATTCACACATAATTCAGGGACTGTGATATTTAATGCTCCAAATCCTGGGAAAACACTTTCTGGAACAATGACAACAACATCCAGTTTCTATAACCTAACATTTAATGGAGTAGGTGGAGCATGGTCATTTGGAGGTAATGCAGCTACTGTTGTAAATGATTTGGTAATAACAAATGGGACGATAACCTTTCCCTCAACAACACTCACAATAGGAGGAAACTTTTCGAATGCTGCAACATTTATCTCCAATTCGGGTACAGTTTTGATGAATGCAACGATAACGGGTAAAACGCTTTCCGGATTAATGTCAGGTGGTATTACTAATAACTTTGCCAACTTAACATTTAATGGCGTAGGTGGTGCATGGTCATTTGGATCAAATGGCGTAACAGTATGGAATAATTTTACGATAACAAATGGCACAGTAACTGCACCATCCTCATTAGTCACATTGTTTTTGGGAGGAAGTTATTCTAATTCAGGTACATTTGTACATAACTCAGGTACTGTATATATGAGTTCAGGTAATATAGGCAATACATTAAGTGGGACAATGACAGGCTCTTCTTCTTTTTATAACTTAACTATTGATGGATTAGATGGTGGAGAGTTTTCATTTGGGGCGTATCCTGCAACTGTAATAAATAATTTTACTATTACAGCTTCAACAGCAACAGTAACAGCACCTTCAACTACACTTACTATTACTGGTAATTATTCAAATGGTGGTACATTTATTCCAAACTCAGGTCTTGTTTTATTCAATGCAACTACAACAGGGAAGACAATTACTAATGGAAATTTTTACAATATTCAATTTAATGGATCAGGTGGGGGATGGACATTCTCAAGTAATCCGACTTCTGTTACTCATAATTTCACCATAACTAATGGAACTGTTGTTGCTCCTTTTGATAATATGTATATAGGTGGAAGTTATTCTAACTCAGGAACATTTACTAACAACTCTGGTGGAATTATCTTTAACTCTACGACTACTGGAAATACATTATCCGGAACAATGACAGGCTCTTCTTCTTTCTATGATTTATTCTTTGATGGAGTTGGAGGAGCATGGTCTTTTGGGTCAAATTCTGCAACTGTGACAGATGTTTTTGATATTTTTAATGGGAGTGTGACAGCTCCATCTTCAACTTTGACATTAGGAACTAGTTACTATAATGGTGCTAGCTTTATTCATAATAACGGAACTGTATTGATGAATGCTACTTCAGGAGGTCGAACACTCTCAGGAACAATGACAGGTTCTTCAGCTTTCTATAACCTGACTTTTAATGGAGTCGGTGGTGCATGGACATTTGGATCGACTAATGCGGATATAAATAACAATTTTACGATTACAAATGGAACAGTAACTGCTTCAAGTGGTACTTTATCAATTGGAGGGAATTATACAAATTCGGCAACATTTATTAATAACTCTGGGACAGTGCTTATGTCATCTACAACAACTGGACATACATTATCTGGAACAATGACTTCGCCTTCTCAATTTTGTAATTTAACATTTAATGGACTAGGTGGAACATGGTCATTTTCTTCTGCGAATGTAACTCTTGATTGTAATTTTACGATTATTAAAGGAACTGTTACTGCACCTAGTGGAACTTTATCAATTGCAGGTAACTATACAAATCAAGAAGATACTGCAAGTTACAGAAAGTCTATGACGATAGATAATACTGCAAATTCTAATACTTTAACCAATCCACAAATTGTATTAGATGAAGGTGAGGTTGCACATTGGAGACTGGATGAAACTAGTGGTACTAATGTTGCAGACTCTTCAGGTAATAATCTTTCTGGGACTTCAGTGGGGGCAGCTGTAACGACTGGTCATTACAATAATGCGCGTACATTTGGTTATGATAATTATGTAGATGTAACCTATCCTAATTTAAAATTTGGAAACAGAAATAGCTTTACGATATCAGCTTGGGCATATAAAACGTCCTATGATGTAGGAAGAAACCAAACCGTATTTGTTCAGCAAACTACTCAATATAATGGTTTCAATTTCGGAATAACTACAGACGGTTCAGACAATATTTGTGCAGCAACTGGAAATGCCTATGTTATGGGATATTACGCTTGTAGTCCAATATCTCTAAACACATGGACATTTGTGACAATGACATACAATAATGGAGCGATAATTCTTTACGTGGATGGATCCCAAACAGCAACTGCAACATATACCGGTGGTGATGTTGAATCTCCGGATTGGGTCGCAACAATTGGAAATGATTATTACTCAACCACATCTCGATATTGGGATGGTAAAGTAGATGAAGTTCGAGTGTATGATAGAGTTCTATCTCCGACAGAGGTAGCATTTTTGCATACGAATAATCTTTCCCCACTTCTCGGAAGTATATATACCCATACTCAAGAAGGTGGTCAGGATTTAAGGTTTGTTAATTCAGATGGAACAAGTCAGTTAAGTTATTGGGTTGAAAAATATACAGCATCGGGAGAGAATGCAAGAGTGAGAGTTTTGATTCCATCAATTAGTGCAAATTCAACAAAAGATATATATATTAATTATGGTGATCCAACTGCGACTTCAAATTCTTCTGTTATTCCATTTCAAGATACTTCAACAAATTCTGATGCTAATCTTATGGGACTTTGGAGAATGGATGAGGCAACTGGTACAACTCTTATTGACTCTTCGACTCACGGTAATACGGGTACTTTCATTGGAACAACAGGAGGGCAGTGGCAAGGTGGAAAGATAGGTCCGGGACTTCAGTTCGATGGAGGATCAAATTCAGTATCAGTAAATAACTCTTCGTCAGTTCAAGTTGGTAATAATGTAACGATGTCTATGTGGATTAGGAAAACCATGGAGACAAACTATGGTATGTATATGACTAAGAATTTTTCGCCAAGTGGAGGAGATAGTACAGGATGGTATCAGTTAATGAATTATGGTACTTCGGGAAGGTTATCTTTCCGTGCAACAAATGATGGAGATGATCTGATTAGTAATGCATCAATACCTATAGATACTTGGACTCATATTGCAGTAACTTATGATGGTAGTACTGCAACTATATATATAAATGGAGCATATGATAATAGTATTTCTAAAACAGTTACTCCAGTTCAAACTACGGATCCTTTGATTATTGGTGCAAGATCAGATGGTATGCAAAATGGAGTAATTTTAGATGCTGTTAGACTGTATAACAGAGCGCTAAATAGTACTGAAATCTTAGCATTACTTCCTCCAAATCGACCATTTGTAAGTGGACTTGGAAGTGAGGTTGCAGGAGTATTTTCAAATTCAGGTATCTTCACTCACAATAATGGAACTGTTTTGATGAACTCAACTTCAACTGGTAAGACTTTAGTTGGGAATATGACAACTCCTTCAGCGTTCTACAATTTAACGTTTAATGGATCAGGTGGAGCTTGGACATTTGCTGCATATCCTGCTAGTGCGGAAAACAATTTTACGATTACAACTGGTACGGTTACCGCTCCTTCTACTACTTTGTCTGTTGGTGGTAATTATTCAAATTCAGGAGTATACACTCATAATTCTGGTACTTTTATTGCGAATCCTGCTTCGGGATCTAAGACACTTTCTGGAACTATGACAGGTTCTTCCTCTTTCTATAACTTTACTTCAAATGGTGCAAATGCATTTGCAAATATTGACTTTGGGGCTAATAGTGCAACAGTTGTAAATGATTTCTCTCACCAAGGAGGTTCATTGACATTTCCTTCAACTACTTTAACTGTTGGAGGTAATTTTTCATTAGCTAGTCCTATATCAAATAACGGCGGGACAATTATTATGAATGCAACGACAACAGGCAAAACAATTACTGGTATAGGAACGTATGGATGGATAAATGTTAGACCGCTATATAATCTAATATTTAATGGTGTAGGTGGAGGATGGACACTTGGTCCTGGAAGTTCTAATTCATCTGGTGCAGCAATACAGAATGATTTTACTATTACAAACGGTACGGTTATTGCTCCTACTACAAATTTACAGATAGGTGGTAACTATTCTAATTCTGGAACGTTTACTAATAGTTCTGGAACTGTGACGATGATAGCAACATCTGGAGGTAAGACATTATCTGGAAGTATGATAGGTTCTTCTTCATTCTATAATCTAATTTTTGACGGTTCAGGTGGAGCTTGGTCATTTGCTACAAATCCAGCAACTGTTGCAAATGATTTAACAGTTACTACAGGTAATGTGACTGCACCATCTACAACTCTTTCTATTGGAGGAAATTATTCTAACTCAGATACTTTTACACATAACTCTGGGACTGTTTTGATGAATTCAACAGCAACTGGCAAGACATTATCTGGAACAATGACTTCATCCTCAAGTTTCTATAACCTGGTATTTAATGGAACAGGTGGAGCGTGGTCATTTGGATCTAATGCTGCAACTACAATAAATGACTTTTCTATTATTGCGGGTAATGTAACTGCTCCATCTTCAACATTAACTGTAGGTGGTAATTATTCGAATTCTGAATTAAGTCCAAATAGTGGAAAATATAGGAAAGCTATAACAGTAGATAACTCTTCAAATTCAAATGCACTTAGTAACTATCAGGTGAAAGTAGATGAAGGAGAGATTGGAAGATGGAAGATGGATGAGAACACAGGAACATCAGTTGCAAATTCAGCAAATACTACGAATAGTACCAATGTATCCTTAAACAATGCGACTTGGACTAGTAGTGGACAATATAGTAATGCAGTGGTTTTAAATGGAAGCTCTGCATATGGAACTGTTTCTAATCTTCCGGATATGAATAGTATTACACTTTCCGTTTGGGTCAAAAGAAGTGGAAATGGAAGTAATGGATATCCAAGAATAGTAAGTTGGACAAACTACGGACTTGAAATCGCAGACTACAATAATACAGGTGTGCTCGGAATTAATACTCCTGCAATAGGGTGGATAAACACAGGGCAAAGCTTTGGTGCAGGTTGGAATAATATAGCATTAACTGTTTCTGGTACAACAACAAAACTTTACTTTAATGGGTCATACATAAATACATATACTGGTGGGCTTAGCGCATCTGGAACAATGTATATTGGAAAAGCATATACATTATCTGAGTATTTTAATGGTCAAATTGATGAAACAAGAATATATGATCATGCATTATCCTCAACGGATATAAGTTCGCTTTATACAAATAACAGATCTCCTATGTTGGATACGGTATATTCAAATACACAAGAATCAGGAGCAGATTTAAGATTTACAGATTCAGATGGAACTACTCAATTAAACTATTGGGTAGAAAGATATACTGCCTCTGGTCAAAATGCAAAAGTATGGGTTAAAGTTCCATCTATTGGTGCTTCGACAACTAAAACTATCTATGTATATTATGGAAATCCGACTGCTTCAAGTAATTCATCAGTATCTAATACATTTGTGCGAGAGGTAAGTAATCTGAATCGTTCATATAGTATGGATGAAGCTTCATGGACAGCCAACTGTTCTTCGAATACTGTATTTGATTCATCTGGAAATGGTTATCACCTTAAGGCATGTAATGCAGGTGCAACAGTTACAGCTGGGAAGTTTGGGAATGGCGGTTCTTTCTCGTCAGCGTATTTGTCTGGAACATATGCATATATTCAGTATCAAACATTTTTGACTTGGGCGAAACCTACTGGTGCAGGATCAATTATTACCTCGATGCCTTCATCAAATTCTATGGTAGCAGAGTTTGATGGCTCAGGAAACCTTACTTGTAGTGTAGTTCCTGCTGCACATTTTGCATGGCACTCTTGTGCTTCAAGTGGAGTTAATATGCTTTCTGCATGGCATTATGTTGGATGTAGTTTTGATAGCTCAGGAAATATAAATGTATTTGTGGATGGAGCTGTTAATAATAGCTGTTCAACTGGACATACAACTGGACTATATAACTATGGAGATACTATATTCCAAATAGGTAAAAGTTATTCGGGTGCATATTATCCAGGGCAACTCGATCAATACCAAGTATTCTCTTCGGCATTAACTACTCCTGAGGTTACGGATTTATATAATAATTATGGATACTCAACTTTAAACTACACTGGCAAAGTATTAGTTAGAAAATATTCATCACCAGAGCCAGGCGTAAGTGCAGTTGGTGCAGAAACTGCAAATAGTTCCGCTCTGGGGACATTTACTCATAACTCAGGTACGGTCATTATGAACTCAACTTCTACTGGTAAGACACTTTCTGGAACTATGACAACATCATCTGCGTTTAATAACCTTTGGTTTGATGGAGTAGGTGGAGCATGGTCTTTTGATGTAAGTCCTGCAACTGTTTTAAATGATTTTTTAATTAATAATGGAGCTGTAACTGCTCCGTCTACGACATTGTTAATATCTGAACACTTTACTAATCTTTCTGGAACATTTACTCATAACTCTGGAACAGTTACTTTTAATGACAACACAAAAATAAGTCAAATAGAATATAAATCAGATACAACTTTCTATAACTTCTCATCAGTAACAGGAGGTAAACAGATATTTTTGGAAAATGTTAATCAAACAAATGTTACAGGAACGCTTACAATAAATGGTCAAGCATGCGGCAGCTTTATTAAGCTATATTCAGACGCCAGCGGAAATCAAGCTAAATTGAATGCAACGGGAACTGTAAGCATTACATATGCAGAAATAAAAGATTCAAATGCAATTGTTGCTCTTACAGCTACAAATTCAAAGAGAATAAGTAATGATACTAATTGGACAATTACTGGTGGTGTTTGTAATGGAGTTCCAAACTCTCCATCAAGTTTAGCTCAGAAATTTACAAGTAATGTAGTAATTAATACAGGAGATTGGATAAATCAGAATTCGATCAACTTTACAGCAAATATTTCAGATCCAAATAACCCAGATACGATATATTTGTGTGTAGAGTTAGTCCCAATAGCTACAACTTTTTCTAATTATGAAACACTTTGTAGTACTGGGTATTCATATACTGGATCACCTGTAGCAGCTACTGTTTCTATGACTAGCATTACTGATCAAACTGAGTATCATTGGCAAGCAAGAACTAAAGATATTTTTGGAGAATATTCTGCTTGGGTTTCTTATGGAGCAAATCTTGAAAGTGTAAGAGATGTAGGACTTGATTTAACTGTTCCAACTGGAGGAACTGTTTATGATGGTACTTCAATAGGTTCAGATATCTCTTTTAACAACGGATCTCTTTCAAGTATATCTGCTAATTGGTCAGGGTTTGACTCAACTATTTCTGGACTTAACCATTATGATTACTCAATTGGTACTACTCAAGGAGGAACGGATGTTGTTGGTTGGACTGCAAATTCAACAAGTACAAGTGTTACTGTAAGTTCACTTACACTAATTTCTTCAAAGATGTATTTCTTTAATGTTAGAGCTACAGATAATGCAACAAATATTTCAAGTGTAGTTTCTTCAAATGGGCAAGTAGTAGCTCCATCTTTATCTTTCTCCTTAGATACGAACACTATTAATTTCGGAAACCTGAATGGAAATAACAGTTACGAAACCACAAAGACAAATGTGCTAACTACTTCAACAAATGCATATAACGGATACTTAATAAAAGCCTATGAAACTGACCTTTTAAGATCAGTTGCTAATGGTTCACTTACTATTCCTAATTTCTCACTTGGTTCATATGCAACTCCTTCTGGATGGACTGGTAGTAATTATGGTTTTGGTTATTCATCTTCAGATACTTCTATTCAAGGATCTGGAAAGTTCCCAGCGTCTGGGTCTTGTCTTGGAACAGGAACTGCTCCATGTTATGCACCTTTTGCGACAAGTGGTCCTGGGGATATTGTTGCTGATCATACAGCAACGGTTTCAGGTACACCTATTACTAATGAAACGTTTACTATAACTTACAAGGTTAAAACTCAGTCAACGCAGACATCAGGACAATATGTTACATCAATTGTATATACTGTGATTCCTCAATACTAATATGAAAAAAATATCTCTATTAATATTAATAACTATTATCTTTCTCACATCTCCTTCCATGGCATATGCACAGGTAGGTGCAAGTAGTGCTGTTGGCTCAAAGACTTCTATTGGAATATCTCCAAGTATTTCAGAAATAGTTATGGAAGATAACAAGACGATGACTCAAACAATTAATGTTGTTAACCTTACAAATGATAAACTCCCAATTAATGTTTATGCAGAAGGTTTAAGTGTACAAAATAAACAGGATATTCCAGAAAATCTATTAAATAGATACGATGCAAGTAGGTGGTTTAAGATAAAAGATCAGGATAAAAGTTTTACTCTTGATGCTAAAGCCTCGAGAGATATTACGGTAGAGGTTAATAAGCCAGATAGTGCTTCCCCTGGAGGTAATTATGCGACAGTAATATTCCAACCAGTAGTGAATAAGGGGAGTTCACAAGATTTTGTAACCGTTTATCCAAAACTTTCAGCAGTATTCTTGCTTCAAGTTAAGGGAGATATAAAAGAATCGGTTAAATTTAATGATTTAAAAGTTCCAACATGGATAAACACACAATCTTTAGACTACGATCTGACAATTGCTAATACTGGTAATATTCATGTGAGACCTCTTACTAAAATACTTGTTAAAGAGATCATTAGTAATAAAGATTATCCTTCTGAAGAGATTTTACCTTCAATGATACTTCCTGGACTTAAAGGCGAATTTAAAGGTACTGATACAAATCTTCCAGGTATTGGAATAATAAAATTAACAACCCAATCTACATTTGGTGCAACAAATACTTTAACTGAGTCAGAAGATAGGTATGTTCTCATACTTCCTTACTGGATAGTTATTACATTAATTGGGGTTCTTTTATTATTATCTTTGTTTATTAGAAGTAAAAGTAGAAAGCGAATCTTAAGAGCGATAAAGATTCTATTACAAGGAGAGAATTACAAAAGATAGTGATGTGTTTTGACATGCCAAATTATTAGGTGTTAAATAATACTAATATGTTAATTAATGAAGTGAATAATTCTAATTTCCAAAAGAAAAAAAACAAGATCACTTCAATGCTTTTGATTGTTGTTTTTGTATTCTCCATATTTTTTTCATATTTCATAAATCCTTCTAGTATTTTTGCAGCAACTTTAACAACAGGATCTTTATCACAGTCAGATTCAAGGCCATCAACTTCCAACTCATATACTACTCAATATAGCGGTGTAACATTATCTACAATTAAATGTATAAAAATAGTATTTTCAGATGCGGTTATAGGTGGATCTCTTCCTTCTGGATTGGTAACGACTTCAGCAACTTTAGATAATGCAACAACAAACTATATGCCAACTCCTGCAAGTTGGAGTACAAATGTTTCTGTTAATGGAACTGTTAAGATAACATATGCAACTGGAGAGACTCCTGCAAGTGCTTCTTCTAGAATTGTAAAACTTAATACTATTACCAATGGTTCCGTTGTTAACACGATATATTATGCTCAATTTAGTACATTTAATAATACTGACTGTGTAACTTCTCCTGTTGACTCAGGTGTTGTTGCATATATGCATACCACAGCTGTTGGTGTCTCTGTAATAATTGAACCCGCTTTGTCTTTTACAATAGCAGGAGTTGCATCTGGTCAAAGTGTAAATGGTGCCACAACAAATGTTGTATCAACTGCAACATCTGTTCCTCTTGGTAATGTTTCTACGAGTTTGAATCGGGTATCCGCACAAGATCTCACTGTAACTACAAATGCATATGGTGGTTATGTTGTATATGTTAAATATACTGGTGCACTGAATTCTGGAACAGCGAATTGGACTAATCATACTGGAAGTAATTCTGCACCAACTGTATTTCCAGCAGCAGGAGTTACTGAAGCATTTGGGTACACAACATCAAGTACAACTTTACCAAATGGAACTGCAAATAGATTTAGTTCCAATAAATGGGCAGCGTTTACTACATCTGAAGTTAATAATCCAATAGCAGCATCTTCTGTTGCCGTTGCAAACGATACAACAAGGGTAGGGTATCAGGCGAGTGTTGTAAGTAGCACTGCTTCAGGAAATTACACAACTACGGTAGTGTTTTTAGTTACGGCTACATATTAGGTATTTTGAAATGGATAACTTAAGAATTAAAATACAAAGAATCAAAAAAATAAAAATTTTATCTCCAATTATATTTATAGCACTATTTGCAGTTATAGGTTTCATATTTTTACATACTGCAAAAGCACAAGATATTCAAACAGATGCTGGTGCAGATCAGACTATTAGTTTTTCAATCAGCCCACTTGTTCAAGAATACGATATCGAAGCTGGAAAAGTTACAAAGGGTTTTGTTAAAGTATTTAACCAGACTGACAAGGACGTTATATTTGAAGCTTCTCCAACTAACTTCACTCCAGTTGGAAATTCAGGGCAAGTAGATATTCATGATGATTCTAATCAATATTCAATAAGGTCGTGGATAAGAATGCAAACAGGATTTACACTAGTTAAACCTAAATCTTCTGCAACCTTTGATTATGTTATTAATGTTCCTATGAATGTCGAGCCAGGAAGTCACTGGGGTGCGATCACAGTATCTACTTCCAAACCTCCAGTGAATCCTAATATTAGCCAGAGTATAACTAAACAAGCAATTGCTTCGTTAATAATTCTAAAAGCTCCTGGAAATGTTAAGGAGAAGGTTACTATCCTTGGTACATCAGATACTCAAAAAATATTTACTGATCCGGAAGTTAAATTAAATACTACTGTAGAGAATCAAGGTAATGTGCATATTAAAGCAACTGGATACTACAATATATATGACATATTAGGTAATAAAGTAAAAACAGTTAATCTTGAGGAGAGAAATGTTTTACCTGAAGCTAAGAGGGATTTCTCATCTGTAATAAACTTTGATGGAGTGGGTCCATATAAAGAAGAATTTGCACTTACATACTCTGGAAAAACGATGGTGTCTACAACTACATTTTGGGCACTTAATCTTGAAAAAACATTATCTATAGTTGGAATAATAGTTCTGTTATTGGGAATATATATTGTCTTTAGAAAAAGAATAAACAAAGCAACTCATGTGTTGATTCGAGGGGATAAGGATATAAAATAGATATTAAAATGGACTAGGAGCATCTACCTTTTTCTCTTGTTCTCTTGAGTCAGTTGCTCCATAAGATTTATATAAATCCTTTGTCTCTTGGATAGATTTTTGTATTAAATTATCATCTTTTTTTATTGAATATGCTTCTGCATTTGTAATTGCTATTGCTAGTTGCTTACAAAATAACACTAACAATGTGTAATCTGTACTAAAATTCTCAACACTTTTCTTTCCAACCATCAAAGCTCCAAGTACTTTTGAATTTCTAATAATTGGTAGTGCAAATACATTTTTGGTGCCTGAAACAGATTGAATCAATTGAGAAATTTGCAGATTTACTGCAGGACAAATAAAATCTGAAAGTTGTGTACTCTCAATTACTTTATTTTCAACTATACATTTTACTATGGCATTTTCTTTATCCGAATAATCTACAGATAAAGATCTAAAAGCTCTACTTAATGTTCTTAATGCTAAATGATTTCCTTCTAAGTTTGTATATGTATAACTATATACTTTTCTTTCCTCAGGTTTGTTAATAAAAACTCCAGCTGAAGAGTAACCAAAATGTTCTGCTAATAGGTCAACAGATTTCTGGAAGATTTCCTCTATATCCAAACTACTAAGAATAATGTTTGAAACTGAAATTAACGCCTCGAGCTTTTCATTATCTGTTAGCTTAAGGTTAGAGATTTCATCGTAAGATAGTTCTTTTTTATTGTGATTAATAGGCATAATAAAGTATACCTTAAATTAAGAAGATATTTTAGGAAAAAAATGTGGCACTAATTTTATAAAAGTGCCCCTAAATAATGTACTATAAAATTTTCTTGTTAAACTTTTTTCTTTAATTAATTCTGAAAAATATTGGAAACTTCCATCTCTTTGTTTCATTGATCTTGCTCCAAAAAATATTACGAGATCTTCTACCATGCTCTGAACTTTCGCAATAGTTCGATTTCTTTTCCCAATCTTTTCTAGAGGTGCAATTGCATCGTCATAGGCTTGAAATAATTGTTGGAGTATTTCTGTTTTATTTTTGTTTCTTGGTAAACTTCTATCATTTTCTTTTTCGACACTCCAATCTGTAAGGTCATCAAGCCAAAGATGAATTAATCCGAAGTTTTTAGATGCCTCATTCACTAATTCAAATAGCTTATTTCCGTTTTCTATTTGATTAATATCTGGAAGATTTTTTCTTTCAAAGAAAATATATGTCGCAAGTAAATACTTAAGTCCATTTGTAAGATTGTCTATGTAAAAAGAATTTACATCCATAGCACCATTTTGATGGCTCAAGAAGAATCGTTTTCCTTCTTCATCAATAGCATCAGAGTAACTTGATGTTTTGTACTTAGCTTCCGCCTGATCTTTAAGTATCATATCAATTAGAGTTGCACTCTCTTCAGGGGTTTCTACATGTTCGTGTGCTACGCAAAGGTAATAGCTCTCGATTGCCTGTCGCATAAAACCAACAAAGGAATCTTTCATCTCGGGTGAATCAGAGTGTTTGTCCAATATTGATCTATATGTTTTTAGTAATCCTGTATTGAGACCAATTAGTAAAGTATTATATGAAATAGGGTCTAGTTTAGCGTATTTTTTCCCTGTATTTATTTCAGATTGTTGAAAAAGATTGTCTCTGAAACCAGAAAAAAGAGATAATTGGAAATCAAGTGATCTCTCTTTTTCTCCAAGTGTGTCAACAACATCTATTTGGGTAGTTACGGTTATAGCAAGGGCTAATGCAGTAGCAATAGATAATCCATGTCCAGTTAGTTCTCTGTTAATACTAGAAAATGATGCAACAGTAGCTATTGCATGTGTTATTTTATGTACCAAAACATCTTCTAGGATTGCTTCAATTTGAGGATCTTTTCTTGCAAGCTTAATAGAAGGTCGGTCAAGAAAATATAAGTATAAATCCTTTAATCCTTCAGTTAAGTTAGGCTCCAATCTCATTGCAAATCCAAGATCTTCAATCTTAGTTGTTAACTTACTTGCAAGTGTATCTTTTTGTGGCAGTTCTCTTGTTGGAAAATTTTCCCGTCTTAGTGGATGAATACCTAAAGGAGAGGTGTCACTTTCAGCAAATGTATAACTCATTATTGTTTTAAAAGCATAACTAACCTAAATTAATTATTAGAACACTTTATGAATTTCTTCAAGTATATAATAGGATACTAATATGTATAATTTTATCACATTTAACCCATAGTTTGATATAATCCCGCTAATGAAACTGAATCATATTAAAAAGAAAGTTATCCCAAAAGTCCATATTAGTACACATATGACACTTTTGCTCTTCGTTTTAGTTATTTTCTTTGTAATAGTTGGTTTTGTAATTTATTCAAACTCAAAATCTTCTTCTAGTCAAAGCAGTGAAAAGGAGAGTTCATCCTCAAGTGGGGGACAGATTCTTGATCAGGCAGTATCTACTTATGAGCCAGAGGGAATAGGAAATGAAACTAGCTCTAAACCAACCCCAGATAGCACCAATATTATGAATATAAAGCCACAAGTTATTAACAAGTTTATAGTACGAAACGGAGATAGTCTTTCAATGCTTACTAGGGCATATATTAAGGACTATATAGACAAGAACGGTATAGATCTTAATAATGTTCAAAGAATGTATATTGAAGGTGTATACCTTTCCAACAGAAATTACCCACTTTTAGATGTTGGTCAAAGTGTAGAAATAGAGGAACAAGAGGTTGTAAACCTCATTTCAGCATCAAAATCTCTAAGCTCCAAAACTGAAGCTATGTGGGCAGTTTACGCCAATAAGGTTAACTGGAATTAGGTAATTGAATAAGTTGACATAGATCTTACGAAAATGGTGAGATGTAAAAAGGTTAAAT